>JBBQPW010000043.1:0-12460 GCA_038216845.1 Gaiellales bacterium
GTCGGGATGTAGATCGTGGCGACCGCGGTGGCGTCGTCGTTCGGGCTCGCCGACGCGGTGATGTTCGTCGTCGTCCCGGCGTAGGACACCCGGAGCGTCGGCGATGTGTAGGCGGCGAACGCAACGGCTACCACGACGAGCGCGGCGGCTGCTGCGAGCGCGAGCACCGTCAAGCGGATGCTCCGTTTCATAAACATTCCTCCTGTTGAGTTTCTGATCTGGGGCTCCAAGTCGTTAGGGCGAATCCTCGCAGAGTGTCAGGCGCGCGCAGGCAGGAGCGCGCTCGACTTCACCCATTGCTTGTTGTCGTAGCGATAGAGGTAGACGTTCGCGAGCGGGAAGTAGCTGGTCGGCCCGGTCTTGATCGAAAGCCCCGGCAACAGGAACGGGTTGTTCGGGAGGTTCAGATGCTGCGCCGCGCGCAGCAGGCCGGCGCGGGTGAGGTTCTTGCCGGCCGCCTTCAGCGTCTCGACCATCGTCCAGGCGACGGTCATGCCGTACCAGTTGTAGACGTCGCTCGGCTTCCCGGCCTTGTTGTACGTCTTCATGATCTTGAGGTAGAGCGCGAGTGCCGGATCCTTGGCCCAGATCGGGTCGTTCGGGTTCTTGACGAACGCGATCGAGAGCGCGCCGTTGGTCAGCTCCGGCGCGTTCAGGCGGGCGATGGCCATGATCCCGGGCTCGATCGAGAGCGACGCGATGTAGACCCGCGGCTTCCAGCCGAGCTTGTGCGCCGCGACGATCGCCTGGATCATGAACTTCGGCGTCGCGAACAGCATCAGCGTGTCCGCGCCGGACGCCTTCAGCTGCGCGATCTGCGACGAGACGTCCGTCGCCGAGTACTCGTACGGCTGCGACGCGACGATCGAGGGGCCGTTGCCGGCGATTGCGCGGGACAGGCCGCGCGTCATGTCCTTGCCGAGCTCCGTGTTCTCGAGGAGGACCGCGATCTTCGCCTTCGGCGCTCGTTTCACGATGTCGCGCCCGTAGACGGCGCCCTCGCCGCGGTAGCTCTGCAGGAAGCCCATGGTCCACGGGTACTTGGCGTAGCCACGGCCGAGCGCGTCGGAGCCGTCGGCGACGAACAGCTGCGGCACTTTGCTTGCGTTGAGGTAGTCGCGGATCGCGAGGTTGTTCGCCGTCCCGACGGAGCCGAAGATCGCGAATACGTTGTCTTGCTGGACGAGCTGGCGGGTCAGCTGGACGGTCTGCGCCGGGTTGTAGGCGTCGTCGTAGTACTTGTAGGTGATCTTTCGGCCGAAGACGCCGCCCTTCGCGTTGACGTAGTCGAAGTACGCCTTCGCACCCGGACCGACCGAGCCGAACGCCGCCGCCTCGCCCGAGAGCGGGACGGTTCCGCCGAGCAGGATGGACGTGGGGGTCACGCCTGGGTCGGCTGAGCTCGAGGCTAACGCGATTCCCGCAGTGAGGACGAGGATGACGGTTGCTACGGCCGCGATGCGGCCCATCAGTAGCCCGGCTCGACGGTGCGCGCGCTGAGCTTCGAATTCGCGCTGATTGTCAGGCGTGCGGCTGGAGGCATCGGGAGAAGCAGGTAGAGCAGATCGGCCGGATCCTGCGCAAGCGACGACGAGCTGAACGTCACCGACAGACGCGCTCCCGCAGGGATGAACGTCATCTGGCTGATCATCCGGATCGTGTAGGTGTGCTTCCCTGGTCGCGTGGGCACACCGCCGCCCGAGACGACGATCGTCTTGCCGGCCTTGGTCCTCGACGTGAGGATCGCGACCAGCCTGCTCCACCCGCCCGAGGCGGTCGCCGTCACGGTGACGGTTGGCGCTCTCAAGACATCGAAGCCCTTCTGGGCAGGTATCCCCGGATTCGGGATCCCGGGCATCACGAAGCGACCCAACGGCCCGATCGTCTTGCTCGATCCCGCCTCGTCCACGTTGAAGCTACGGTTCGCGATCACGAACGGCGACTTGTACCCCCGCGTCTTCCCCTTCCATTCGGCGGGAGCGACCTCGACCGGCGGCTTCTTGTCGATGCCGTTCTGCTCGCCGCGGAGGTAGCGATCGAACCACTGCCGGTCCTCGCCGAGCATCGCGGGCGTGTCTGCCGCGGGGAACGACGACGGCGCGTGCCCGTGTAGGCCGATCCAGAGGTGCTTCGGCCCGGCGAGCAGCTTCCACGCGGCGAACGCCTGATCGAGCCCGAAGGCGAAGTCGCGGCGTCCTTGCATCATGAACACGGGCGTCTTCACGCCTTTCAGCTTCTGGATCGAGGAGCGCGCCGCCGTGAAGTCGGCCACGCCGGCCTGACTCCCGGTGAACGCCGCATCGCGGATGGGCAGCACAGCCGGGTCGAACGACGTGATCGGCTTCTGGCTCAAGAACCCGCCGATCACACCCGACTTGGCGAGACCCTGCGGAACGAGCGCGGTGGCGAGGTTCGTCCAGGTCTCGCAGGTCTCGATCGCCGCCCACGGCACACCGGCGACAAGCGAGTTCCACACCGCGCCGCCGCCGTAGGAGATGCCCCAGGCGCCGATCTCCTTCGGGTTGATGTCGGGTCGGGCGGCCAGCCAGTCGAAGACCTCGCGCGCGTCGGCGATCTCGCGCGGGCCGTCGACGCCGATCAGGCCGCCGGTCTCGCCGTGACCGCGCGCGTCGTAGGTGAGCACCGCGTACGTGTCGCCGGGCAGGAACGCGAGCTGCGCGAGCTTGTTCATGTCCTCGCGCGAGCCGCCGAGGCCGTGCAACATGACGATCGTCGGCCAGCCGACGGCGGGTGGTGTCCCGGCCGGCAGGAAGAGCGTTGCTGCGAGCGGCAGGCCGTCGTCGGCGGTGATCTTCAGATCCTGGCGGCCGGACGCAGCAGCAGAGCCCGAGGCGACGACGCCTGCGATGACGATTGCAAGGACAGCGGAAAGGAGCGCTGCGGGGCGACGCACGAGCGCGAAGGGTAGAGGAAGTGTCGCCAGCTGGTGGTCGTGGGCCGTGGGCCGGGCCGGTCCCTACACTCCACGCGTGGACCCGCGGCCGATCGGTGTGTTCGACTCCGGCGTGGGCGGGCTGACCGTGCTGCACGAGATTCTCGTCACGCTGCCGCACGAGGATGTGATCTACCTCGGCGACAACGCGCGGCTGCCGTATGGGCCGCGGCCGCTTGACGAGATCGGCCGCTTCGCCCACGAGATCGGCTGCTACCTGGAGCGGCAGGACGTCAAGCTCGTCGTCGTCGCGTGCAACTCCGCGACGGCGGCTGCGCTGCCCGATCTTCAGCTCGCGCTGCAGGTTCCTGTTGTCGGCGTGCTGCGGCCCGAAGCGCACGCGGCCGTGCTCGCGACGCGCAACCGCAGGATCGGGCTGCTCGCCACCCAGGCCACCGTTGCGAGCGGGCGCTACGAAACTCTTGTCCAATCGCTCGATGCAGGAGTCGAACTGGTGGCCGTTGCCTGCCCGCGCCTTGTGCCGCTGATCGAGAGCGACGACCCGTTCGGCGAGGAGACTGCCGCCGCTGTCCGCGACTACGCAGCGCCACTGAAGGACGCCGGCGTCGACACCGTGATCCTCGGCTGCACGCACTACCCGCTGATCCGGCCCGTGCTGCAGCGCGTCTTCGGGCGCGACGTCACACTCGTCTTCTCGGCCGAGGAGACCGCGCGCGAGGTCGCCGAGACGCTCTCGCGCAAGCGGATCGAGAACGACGACTCGCGCGAAGGCGCGTACCGCTTCCTGACGACCGGCGACGCCGACTCGTTCCGTGAGATGGGGAGACGCTTTCTGCAGCTCCCGATCGGCGAGGTCGAGCGGGTCGAGGTCGCGGCGCTCGAGCGGGCGGCCGCATGAGCCGGGCCGACGGGCGCGTGCGCGCCGACCAGCTCCGCGCGCTCGATCTCCAGCCGGATTTCCTCGAGCAGCCGCACGGCTCGATCCTGTACGCGCAGGGCCGCACGGTCATCCTTTGCACCGCGACCGTCGAGGAGAGCGTCCCGCGCTGGCTCCGCGGCAAGGGCCAGGGCTGGATGACCGCCGAGTACGCGCTTCTGCCGGCGTCGACCGGCGAGCGGAAGGAACGCGCGTCGACCCGCGGTCGGCAGGACGGGCGGACGATCGAGATCCAGCGCCTGATCGGACGCGCGCTGCGCTCGGTCTGCGACTTCAAGGCGCTCGGCGAGCGAACCCTCTGGCTGGACTGCGACGTCCTCCAGGCCGACGGGGGCACGCGGTGCGCCTCGATCACCGGTGCCTACATCGCCGCCCACCGCGCGCTTGACCGGTTTGGTCTTTCGAAAGCATTGAGCGGTGCCGTTGCCGCGGTCTCGGTGGGCGTAGTCGACGGGAAGGCGCTGCTCGATCTCGACTACTCGGAGGACTCGCGCGCGGACACCGACATGAACGTCGTGATGACCGGCGACGGCCGCCTGATCGAGGTGCAGGCGACCGCCGAGCGCGACCCGTTCTCACGCGAGCTGCTCGACGAGCTGCTCGATCTCGCAGCAGTCGGCATCGCGGAGTTGCGAGTCGCGCAAGACGAAGCAATAGCCTGGTAACAAGACGCTTGAGACTTCTGCTCGCGACTGGGAACCCGCACAAGGTCACGGAGTTGCGTCTCGCGTTGCCCGGCTTCGAGATCGAGGCGTTCGTCGCGCCCGACACACCACCGGAGACGGGCGAGACGTACCTCGACAACGCGCGCATCAAGGCGCGACACGCGCGCCTGCATGCCCCGAGAGAGACGTGGGTCGTGGCCGACGACTCCGGGATCGAAGTCGTAGCCCTCGGCGGCCGGCCGGGAGTCGAGTCGGCACGTTGGGCGGAGGATGGGGTCGCGGCGCTGCTCGCGGCACTCGCCACCGAGGCCGACCGTCGCGTTCGTTTCGTCTCGGTGCTGGTCGCGATCTCGCCCGACGGCGAGGAGTTTCGTGGCACGGGCATGCTCGATGGCGTTGCCGCCGACTCACCCCGCGGATCCGAGGGCTTCGGCTACGACCCGATCGTGATCCCGCTCGGCGAAACGCGCACCGCCTCGGAACTCGGCAACGCGTGGAAGAGCGAGCACTCCCACCGTGCGCTCGCGGCCAGGGCGCTCGCTGCCCAGCTCAGGCCAAACCGCTGACCGTGTCCTCCCGTCGACCCCGGCCGAGCCACCAGTTCACCTCGGCGCCGAACACGATTACGTTCGCCATCACGTAGAGCCACAGCAGGAGCAGTACGCCCGCGCCCAACGCCTGCAGCGCGACGATGTGCTTCGAGACGCGGATGAACACGGGCAGCGCCTGGAACGTCACCTGCAAGAAGACTGCGCCGAGGATCGCCCCGGGCAGCACCTCGTGCCAACTCACGTCAGTGTTGGTCAGGCCGCGATAGGCGGAGACGAGGAAGAGGAAGACGGCGAACGTCGAGAAGACGAGCGAGAGCGGCACCGCCACGCCCGAGCTTCCCATCACGCCACCCACGTTTCGCTCGAGAAAGCGAAAGCCGAAGCTCCCGACCACGAGGCCGATGAAGAGGACGACGAGCGAGGTCGCCATGAACGCGATTGCGATCAGCTTGCCGCGGACGAACGAACGGTTCGGCCGGCCATAGACGATGTTGAACGCCGACTCGAGCGCGCTGAACAACGAGAGCGAGCTCCAGAGCAGGAAGACGCCGCCAATGATCCCGAGGGTCGCCGCGTTGTCCTGGATCGAGCGGACCGTAGCGACGATGTCGCCGATCGAACGCGACGGGAACAGCGTGTTCAGCTCCTTCACGAGCGTGCTCGACTCGTCAACGCGGTGAAAAAGGCCGAGCAGAGCGAGTGCCAGGAACGTCAGTGGCAGGAACGAGACGAGAGCGAAGTAGGCGATCATCGCCGCCAGGTGCGTCCCACGATCGGCGAAGAACTTCGGGAACGGACCGGCCGACGGGCGGTGAACGGGGAACCTCATGGTGAGGCGAAGTATGGTTCGCGGCCGTGGATGCCGCCGAATCGTTGGCAGAGTTGATCGCCCTCTCGACCGAGATCGAGCGAGCCGCGATCATCGACGAAGGCGGTGTCGTGCTCGCCGTAACCGCGCTGGTTGACGGGGAGCAGCTCGCGCAAGCTGCCGCTGAGTTGCTCGATGCAGCGCCGGCAGCGAGTGCCCAGATCGCGCATGTCGAGGTCGGGCTTGCGGCAGGCAGCGTGTTCGCGGTGCGTGATGGCGCGCGCGTCGCGGTCGCCACGACCCGGCCCGAGCCGGCGTCTGCGCTCGTGCTCCACGATCTGCGCACACTCCTCCGGCAGACCGAGAAAGGAGCGAACGGTGCGTAGCGTTCTCGCGTTCGGTGCCCTCGCCGCGCTGATCTGGCGGCTCGTCGCCCGACGTCGCCAGTCGCCCGCGCCACGAGTCGTCATCGGCTACGCCGACGGTTCGACCGTGTCGCTCGAGCCGGGCTCGCCCGAGCGCGAGCTCCTCGTCGATGCGGCGAGCGAAGTCCTTCGCTAATGACCGATCCGCTTGCTCAGCTGTTGGTGGAGCACGCGCTGCTCGAAGGCGACTTCCTGCTCCGCTCCGGCAAGCGCTCGAGCTACTACCTCGACAAGTACCGCTTCGAGACCCAGCCCAAGCTCCTGCGCCAGCTCGGAGTGCGGCTTGCGGAGGCCGCCGTCGAAGTCGAGCCGGAGGCCGTGCGACTCGCCGGACCTGCTCTCGGAGCCGTTGCACTGGCCGCTTCCGCATCTATGGCGTCCGATCTGCCATTCATCATCGTTCGCGGTGAAACGAAGGGATACGGCACCGCGAACCGCATCGAAGGCCCGTACGCTCCGGGGGACCTCGTGTGCCTTCTGGAGGACGTCGTCACGTCCGGCGGCGCCCTCGCCGAGGCCGTGTCTGCCCTCCGCGAGGTCGGTCTCGTGGTTCGGCACGCGGTGTGCGTGGTCGACCGGGAGGAAGGCGGGGCGGACGCCCTCGCGAGGCTTGGGGTTCGCCTGCGGTCGCTGTTCCGTGCCGGCGACCTACTCGAAGGGCGCAAAAGTGCCGCAAAACCGCATGGTTGAGCCGAATCACGAGGCCTGTTAGGGTCCCAGTCGGCTCGACGCCGCGCTCCAGTCAGGTACTGGGCGCAGCGACACCGATTAGCCAACGATCAGGAGGAGAAGGCAGTGACCAAGGGAGATGTCGTCGATAGCGTCGCCCAGAAGACGGGCATGACGAAGAAGGACGCCGGCGAGGCAGTCGAGGCGGTCCTCGACGTCATCACGGGCGCCCTCCAGTCGGGTGATTCGGTGGTGTTCACCGGCTTCGGCAAGTTCACGGCGAACCGCCGTGCCGAGCGCATGGGTGTCAACCCGCGCACGGGTGAGCGTGTGACGATCAAAGCGGCGAACGTACCGAAGTTCTCCGCCGGCAGCCAGCTGAAAGCCGCCGTCAACTAGAGACGTAACGGCGTAGTTCGGGTGGGGGATAGACTTCAGTCTGTCCCCCACACAGTTTCCAGGGCCGCCGAGAGGTGGCCCTCACTCTTTGGGTTGCTGGTAGTTGTGATCGAACGTATGTTCGGTAAGACTACGCCCATGCAGCTCTCGTTCGATGCGGCCGATCGTCTCGTCGAGCTCGTCCACGCACGCGGCGCGCTGCCCGCGTCCCAGGCGGCGCGCTCGCTGTTTGCACTCACCAGCGCCCCGACGGCGATCGCCCGCTCACTGCTCGACGATGTCGTTTCGGGCGATGCACGACTTACCTGGCGCGGTGACTCGGTTGCGCTCACGGCGCCTGCCGACTGGGACGTCCCGCTCGAGGACGCGCGCTGGGTCGTCTTCGATCTCGAGACGACCGGGCTCTCGCCGGCGACCGCGCGCATCTGCGAGATCGGTGCGCAGCACGTCGAGCGACTCGAGCTCGCCGACACATTCGAGACGCTCGTCAACCCCCGCGTGCCGCTACCGCGCGCGATCCAGGCGCTGACCGGCATCGAGCCGTCGCGCCTGCGGAGCGCACCGCCCGCCGAGCTCGCCGTCCGCCGCTTCCTCTCGTTTTCGGGCGACGCCGTGCTCGTGGCCCACAACGCGCGCTTCGACATGGCGTTTCTCGATCGCGAGGTCGAGCTTCTGACCGGCCGCCGGGTCGCGGCGCCGGTCGTCGACACGGTCTGGCTCGCCCGCCGGCTGCTCGAGGGAAGGGTCCGGCGGGTCGGGCTCGCCTCGCTCGCGCACTTCTTCGGCACAAGTGTCGAGCCATGCCACCGCGCGCTCGCGGACGCTCAGGCGACGGCGGAGATCCTCGTCGCGCTGGTCGGTCTCGCACAGGAGCGCGGCGCTCGGACAGTCGGCGACATCGTCGAGCTCGCCGCGCCTCGTGCCCGCAAGCTGCACGTGAAGCGGTCACTCGTCGCGGGTGCGCCGACAACTCCGGGGGTCTACCTGTTCCGCGACCGCAACGAGGTCGTGCTCTACGTCGGTCGGGCCCGCGATCTGCGCGCACGTCTTCGCTCGTACTTCGCTGCCGGGAGGCAAAGGCCGGCAGTCGAGGCCGCGCTCGGGGCTCTCGCCCGCGTCGAGTGGCGTGAGACGGGCTCGGAGCTCGAAGCGGCACTCGACGAGCTGCGCCTGATCCGCGAGCTGCGGCCGCCTGCCAACGCTCGCGGTCGCGGCGGCAACGACGTCTGGCTTCGCTCAACGGCGAAGGGCTGGTCGGTCGTCAGCGAGCCGACGGAGCACGGGCCACTCGCGGGCCGCAGCGTCGCGCAGCGCGCGGCTCGCGCACTCACAGGGTTCGAGGGAGATGATCCGGCAGAGGCATTGCCTTGGTTGCATGCACGACTTGGTCGTCTGGCTCGTGAACAGCGCTACGAGGAGACCGCGCGGCTCCGCGACCGCATCGCCGCGCTCGTATGCGTCGTCGACCGATTGGCCGAGCTACGGCGGCTCCGCAGGCTGCGCGTCTGCCTGCTCGTTCCGGCGCGTGAATCCGGGTTCCTGCTGGCAGTAGCCGTTGCCGAAGGCCGAATCGCCGCCATCCGACGGGTGCCGCTCGGCGGTGGACGGCTCGAGGTCGACGCGGTCGTCGCCGAGGCAGCCCTAGTCGGCGAGCCGCAGGACGCTGAAGCAGTAACCCTCGTCGGCACGTTCATCCGGCGACCACCGCCCGAGCTGCGGGTCGTGCCGCTCGAGACCAACGCGATCCTCTCCGCTGTCGGGCACCGAGTAGCCTTCGCCGCGTGAGCGATACCGACGTCGTTGCGTTCGCAGACCGCCTCGCCGTCGCGGTCGAGCGCAAGCGGAGCCAGCTCGTCGTCGGTCTCGACCCGCGCATCGACCTCCTGCCGATGGAGCTGCGCGGCGAGGCGGTGCTCGGACGCGCGTCTGCCGCCTCGGCCGTCTCGCGCTTCTGCAAGGGGATCGTGGACGCCGTTGCGCCGTACGCCGTGGCCGTGAAGCCGCAGGTCGCGTTCTTCGAGGCGCTCGGCTCCGACGGGTGGAGGGCATTCGAGGAGGTCTGTGCGTACGCGCGCGAGGTGGGGCTGCTCGTGATCGCCGACGCGAAGCGCGGCGACATCGGCTCGACCGCCCGGGCCTATGCAACGGCGTTCCTCGAGCCGGACGGGACTGCTTCGCCGCTCGCCGACGCGTTGACTGTCAACCCGTATCTGGGGCACGACTCGGTCGAGCCGTTCCTGCTCGCGTGTCGCCGCTACGGCGCCGGAGTTTTCTTCCTCGTGCGGACGTCGAATGCGGGCGCGCGCGACATCCAGGATGCGACCCTCTCAGACGGGACGCCGCTTTGGCAGCACGTTGCGTCGCTCGTGCACGAGTGGGGTGAGGATCTCGTCGGCGAGCGCGGCCTGTCGAGCGTCGGAGCTGTTGTCGGGGCGACCTACCCACGGGCGATCGGCGAGGCGCGACGTGCGATGCCACAGGCCGTGCTATTGCTCCCCGGGGTCGGGGCGCAAGGTGCGACGCCGGCCGACGTTGCGCGTGCGTTCACGAGCGGTCCGTCGAGCGCGCTCGTCAACGCTTCGCGTTCCGTGATCTACGCCTATCGCGACGCCGCCGACGATTGGCGCGCAGCAGCCGGCCGTGAGGCTGCGAGGCTCGCCGCCGAGATCTGGACTGCGGCCGGTTGGTAGCGGTGCTTCGCGGAACCGCCCTTTTCGTCGTCGCGCTTGCCGTCGCTGCGCTGGCGACGGCAGCAACTGCGTCGCCACCGCGCGTCGCTGCGCAGGCGTTCTACGTCCAGAGCGGGATCGACGGAACAGTCCTCGCGCAGCGCGCTGCCACCGAGCCGCGGGCGATCGCCAGTATCACCAAGCTGATGACCGTGTTCGTTGCGCTTCAACACCTGAAGCTCGACGATGCGGTGACCGTGCCACGACTCGCGACGCGGGTCGGAGAGGCCTCGGTGCCGCTCATGGCGGGTGAGACGCTGAGTGTCGAGGAGCTCGTCGAGGCCGCGTTGATCCCGAGCGCAAACGACGCGGCGACGACGCTCGCGTACGCGGCCGGCGGCGGTTCGGTAGCGCGGTTTGTGGGTTGGATGAACGCCGAGGCTGGCCGGCTCGGGCTCCACGAGACGCACTTCGTCACGCCGCACGGGCTCGACCGTCCCGGTCACGTGTCCAGCGCACGCGATGTTGTCACCCTCCTCCGAGTGGCGCTGGCGAACCCCACGATCAGGAGGATTGCGGCAACCGAACGCGTCGAGATCGACGGGCGCGATCTCGAGACGACCGACGATCTCCTGGCGAGCTTCCCGGCCCTCGTCGCCGGCAAGACGGGACACACCACCCATGCGGGCTGGGCGGAGGTCGCGGAAGCGCGGCGTGGCACAGTCACTGTCTATGGAGCAGTGCTCGGTGATCCCACTCGGGAGCAGAGGAACGGCGACCTGCGGGCACTCCTCACGTGGGCGCTCGGTCGCTATCGGCGAGGGCTCGCGATCGACGCTACGCGGGTCTACGCGGTCGCGAAGACCGCCTACGGTCGCCCGGCGGTCCGGCTGGTGGCGATGCGGTCGGTTGCTCGTGAGCAGCTCATCGGACGGCCACTGGTGGAGCAGGTCGTCGCACCGACCGAGGTGGCTCTACCCGTCGTCCGGGGCGCGAGGTTGGGCGAGGTTCGCATCTTCGAGCGTGGCCGGCTGGTTGCCTCGTCGCCGCTCGTCTCGGCGGACTCGATCCGCAAGCCCGACGCCTCGGGCCGCGCCCGCTGGTACGCGACACGTACCCTGCATCGACTCGTCTCGCTGGTCTCGTAGGGAGGGCGCTCGCCTTGATCGTCACCGTCACCCTGAACGCCGCGTTCGACCGTTCGTTGACCGTGCCCGTGTTCCAGCTCGGTCACCGGCATCGATCGAGCGAGGTGCTGACGCTCGCCGGCGGGAAGGGGATCAACGTCGCGCGCGCGCTCAAGCTGCTCGACGTGCCGGTTGTCGCGACCGGGCTCGCGGGCGGCCGTACGGGGACGCGCATCGTGGAGGAGCTGACGGCCGAGGCGATTCTCAACGACTTCGTGCGGATCAGGGACGAGTCGCGCACCTCAACGGCGGTCCTCGATCCGACCTCGGGCACGTACACAGAGATCAACGAGTGGGGGCCGAAGGCGACCGAGACCGAGCTCGGGATGCTGCTCGACAAGCTGCACTACCTGTCGCGTGGTGCCGATGTCGTGGTTCTCGCCGGCTCGCTGCCGCGTGGTGTGAGCGACGACTTCTACGCCGACGTCGTCCGCGACCTGACGAAGCGGGGGGTGCGGGTCGTGCTCGACAGCGAGGGCGAGCCCATGCGGCTCGGCGTCGAGGCGGAGCCGTGGCTGGTGTCACCCAATCAGCGGGAAGCTGAACAGCTAGTCGGCCAGGAGCTCGAAGACGACGACGACTTCCTGATGGCGCTCGACCGCATCGCGGACATGGGCGCCCGGAACGTGCACATCACGCACGAGACCGGCTGTTTCGCGCTCGTGCGTGAGGAGCGGCAGACGCGTCGCTACCGCGCGCTGTCGCCGCAGCTCGAGCCGGTGTCGACGCTCGGCGCCGGGGACGTGCTGCTGGCCCGGTGGCTCGCGGCGGTACTCGCCGAGAAGCCGGCCGACGAGGCGCTACGGCTGGCGGTCGGTGCCGGCGCCGCGTCCGTGCTCACGGTCGGAGCCGGTCGCTTCGACCCGCGCGAGGCCGTACGTCTGGCCGCGCTCGTAGAGCTGCACGAGCTGCAACCGGTCGTCTGACCGTCGCGTAACCCGCCTAACTGAATCAAGGGACCCGTTCCGCGCGAGAGGAGCTTTCGATGACTATCCCGACGATGATCAAGCTCAAGGGTCCCCACTGCTCGCTGCCGCAGCGGTCCCGCTGACTTCGCTGTTGGCGGCGCTGGCCGCTGTGGCGGCAGCAACGACAACGAGACAGCTGTGCCGGTCGAAGGGTTCGAGAGTGCGTACTGCTACACGGCTCCGCAACAACATCCCGTTAGGCGGGTTTGTTCGTGGCGCGGAGGCGGCGGCTGATGGTGGCGTAGTGGCAGCCGAGGTGGCCGGCGAT
>JBBQPW010000044.1:0-12414 GCA_038216845.1 Gaiellales bacterium
ATCGTGCCGCCGCTCTCGTCCGACCGCGCCGCGATGGCGACCCAGTCGCCGACGACGGGAAGCTCCGCCACCGACGCGGCATCGTGGCGTAGCCGGCCGGCCGCATCGACCCGCAGCTCGCCGAGCTCGGTGAGGACATCCCAGGCGCCACGATGCTGAACAGCAACGCGTCCCGGAATGAGCCCGTCGGGCCGGTACTGCTCGAACTCCTCGCTCAGCCGGTCGTCCCAGCCGAGCGTCGTCAAGTCATCCACTGCTGAAGTCTCCCTCGATCTCGGGTGTGTGGTGGACGCAGCGCCCGAGGAGCGCAGAGCCGCGAGATCGTCGGCAGGAGATCCTGCTAGCCGTGGGATCGTGCGGTGCCGCGCGTGCCCGCGGGCGAAGGAAACGATCTGGTCATCTCTCGAACCTCCTTCGTCGTCGGGACAGCCGGAGTATGCCCGAACCTGAGAGCCTCCAACAAATGATCACGACGGGCTGTTTGTCGTACTGGTCGGCACGCTGCCGCGTCCTCAGTCGCCTTGATACGTCTCGTATCGAGGCTCCCTGCGTCCTGGCATCGCACACGACCAGTACGACCAACCAGCGCGTGATCATCATGTTGAAGGCTCTACGCCGGAAACAGCGATGCGAATGCGCCCACAAGTGTTGGTTCCCGGAACTCGAACCCGCCGTCGACCAGGCCCTTCGGGACGATGCGCTCGCTCGTCAGGAGCAGCTCCCGACCCATCTCGCCGAGAAGTGCGTTGACCGCGAACGCCGGGAACGGCGCGAACGCGGGCCGATGGAGCGCGTGGCCGAGCGCCTTCACGAAGTCCCGATTTCTCACGGGCTCGGGCGCGGTCACGTTCAGTGGGCCGGCAAGCGGTTGCTCGAGGACGTAGAGGTACGCGCTGACGACATCCTCCAGCGCGACCCAGCTCCACCACTGCCGACCGTTTCCGACAGGGCCTCCGAGCCCGAGCCGGAATGGCGTCAGGAGTCGTGCGAGTGCGCCGTCGCTCGGCGACAGGATGAGACCCTGGCGGAGGTTGACGACCCGGATACCCGCCTCTCGTGCTGGTTCGGCCGCGGCCTCCCAGGCCTCGACGACGCCGGCAAGGAACCCGTCGCCGCGTGGCGCGGATTCCGTGAGCACCTCGTCTCCGCGCTCGCCGTAGAACCCGATCGCCGATGCACACACGAGCGCCGCGGGTCGCGGTGACAGCCGGGCTGCGGCCTCGGCAACGAGGCGCGTCCCACTGACTCTCGACTCGAGGATCATCTGCTTTTTCGAGTTCGTCCACCGCGTTCCGAGGTTGAACCCGGCGAGATGAACGATCGCGTCGACGCCTGCGAGGCCCGCGTCGTCAATCGTGCCGGCCTGCGGATTCCAACCGATTTCGTCGGTACGCGACGGCGCATGCCGCACGAGACTGATCACGTCGTGACCGGCTGCGCGCAACTCGGGCACGAGTGCGGTACCGATGAACCCGGATGCACCGGTGACGGCAACTCTCATCAGACGCGACTCTAGAGGCTCGAGCCTCGCTGCTACGTTCGCCAGGTGAGTGCCGAGGCGAATCGTGCGCGCGATGGGAGCCTTCGGGACGGCATCAAAGCCGGGCTGCCAATCGCGCTCGGGCCGCTGCTGTTCGGGATCTCGTTCGGGCTGCTGGCCAAGACAGCGGGAATGGGCTCCGCCGCGTCGATCGTCTTCTCGGCAACGACCTTCGCCGGCTCGGCGCAGTTCGCAGCCGTTTCTGTGCTCGGCGCGGGAGGGAGTGTCGTCGCTGCGGTCCTCGCCGCAGTGTTCCTGAACGCGCGGTATGCGCCGATGAGTTTCGCCGCCGCGGGCGTCTTCCGTGGCCCGTGGTGGCGCCGCCTGCTCGAGGCGCAGTTGCTCGTCGACGAGTCGTGGGCTCTCGCGGGCCGCGGCGGGCGGTTCCGTCGCGAAGTGCTGATCGGAGTGGGCCTTCTCCTCTACGTCCTCTGGATCCTCGGCGCGGCGATCGGAACACTTGTCGGAAATCGACTCGGCAAACCGAACGACTACGGGTTGGACGCCGCGTTCGCCGCGCTCTTCCTCGGACTTGCTGCGCCGACGTTACGCGGTCGACAAGCCCGGGTGGCTGCGGCGTTTGGAGGGCTGATCGTGCTCGTGCTTCTCCCCGTCGCGCCCGCCGGAGTCCCTCTCGTTGCCGCGAGCGCCGCGTGTCTGCTGGGACTTCGCCGATGAAGATCTGGCTCGTCGTCGCGCTGGTCGGGGTCGCCACGGTCTGTCTCAAAGGCGCCGGCCCGGTGCTCCTCGGCAGTCGCCGGCTGGAAGGTGCGACCTCCCGCGTCGTCGATCTGCTCGCACCCGTGATGCTCGTCGCCCTCGTGGTCACGCAAACCGTCGGTGGAGACCGCGTGCTCGTCTTCGACGCCCGTGTCGGCGGGGTCGCCGCCGCTGCGGTCGCGCTGCGCCTACGAGCACCGCTCGTCGTCGCGATGGCCGTCGCAGCCGCAGTGACTGTTACGCTTCGTCACCTCTAGGATCGCGGCAGTGGCTTACGAGGCGATCGTTGCGCGTATCTGGCCGGGCCGAGAGACGCAGGTCGAGGTCCTCGGCGGCGGCATCACGAACCACAACCTCAAAGTGACGCTCGACGACGGGCGCTCATTCGTCCTGCGAATTGCCGGACGGGACACCGACAAGCTCGGGATCGACCGCCTGGTGGAGCGTGATGCGTCGCTCGCCGCGTCAGCCGTCGGGGTAGGTCCTGAGGTCGTCGACTTCGTTCAGCCCGAGGGCTATCTCGTCACGAAGTTCATCGAAGGGACGATCGTGCCCGTCGAGCAGATGCGCGAGCCGGAGACGATCCGTCGCGTCGCCGCCTCGCTGCGCGCCGTCCACAACGGGCCGCCGCTCGCCCGCCGCTTCGACCCGTTCCAGATCGTCGAGGACTACCGGACGACGGCGTTCTCGAAGAAGGTGACAGTGCCCGAGGCGTACGTTCGTGCCCGGCAGGTCGCGCGCAGGATCGTTGCGGCGCGAGGCCCCGTTCCCGAGCGGCCATGCCACAACGACCTGTTGAACGCGAACTTCATCGACGACGGGACGCTGATCCGGATCGTCGACTGGGAGTATTCGGGGAACGGCGACATCTTCTTCGACCTCGCGAACTTCTCGGTCAACAACCAGCTCGACGACGACGCCCGGCGGTTGCTACTCGCCGCGTACTTCGGCTCCGTGCGCCCTGCCGATGAGCGCGCTCTCGAGCTGATGCGGTTCATGTCCGACTTTCGCGAGGCGATGTGGGGCGTCGTGCAGACGGCCATCTCCGCTCTTGACTTTGACTTCCCGAACTACGCCGACGAGCATTTCGCGCGGCTCGACAAGACGGCCGCAGACCCGGCGTTCCAACTGGCGCTGGAGACTGGCGCTGGAGACTGGCGCTGGAGCGGCTCGTACCGGCCGTTAGAGGCTTGATGCGAAATAGCTGCGCCTGCGGTTGGGGGTCTGCACGCGGCGCATCAGTGTCGTCTCGGTCGGCACCAAGTCCTCCAGCTTTGCCACCGACCGACCGGGCCCTGCTGCTTGGTGCAGTCCGTCCCGCAGGCACTTCTATTTCGCATCAAGCCTCAGCGCGGCCGGGGCCAGACGAGCGCCGCGGCGCCGATCGCCTCTGCGACGAGGCTGAGCGCTGCGACGAGCTTCAGAGATGTCGACATGTGCCGCATGTCACACATATCGGCGCCAAACGCCGATTCGTCAAGGCTTCGTCAGACGACCCAGGCGAGGCCGTTCCAGAATGCCCGCACGCGGCCGCGCCGGCCGAGCTCGAGGTGGAGGGACTCGGGATCCCGCATACCCGCCGTGAGGTAGAGCTCGAGTCCGTCGACGTCAGCTCGGCGAAACACTTTGTCTGGACGCTCCGTCGACGCGCGGAGCTCGATCGACCCGCCGCAGCAAGCCGCTTTGAGCGGCCACACGTACAACGCGCCACCGTGGGTCTGAACGTGCTGGACGACCTCCGGTGTCGTCACCAGCTGCATCAGCCGAGGATAGCAATCGATCGATCGCCCCCTCTCGGCGAGCGGCATCGTTGCAGGGTGGACCGCGCCGCCGCCGACGAGTGGATCCGGGCTAACGTCGAGCCTGTGGGCGCGATCGAGACAGCGCACGAACTGCCGTGGGCGACGGTGTTGCGCGTGCCGGTCGCTGAGGGCGTTGTCTGGTTCAAGGCGTGTGCGCCGGCGCAAGCCTTCGAGCCGCGGCTATCGGCCGAGCTCCTCGCGCGGTGGCCCGATCGCGTCGCCGAGGTGCTCGGCCACGATGAGGAGCGAGCCTGGGTTCTCCCTGCCATTGCGAACGTCTACGTACGTGATGAGCGGCTGCGGGTGCTCGACTGGGGCGATGCGTCGATCTCGCACCCGTTCGCCTCGCTCGTCGTCACGTTCCGGTCCTCCAGGAGGTCACCAAGCTGGATCCCGGCGACCCGTGGTTCGACCGGCTGCGCGACACGTATCTGGAGCCGTGGGGCAGCGGTCTCATCAACGCGTACTCGCTTGCGAGCCGTGTCGGAGCGATCGCGCACACGTTCGGCTGGGCGCGGCAACGAGACCACTTGCCGGAGGCGGCACGCGCCGACTTCGACGCGCGATTCCCCATTGTGCTGCGTCGTGCACTCGCTCAGGCCCACGACTAGGGCAACCGGGCGGACGCCCGTAACGAGACAGTAGGCTCGCTCCCGAGTCCTGTCATTCGTCCGATGGAGGGTGGTGTGAGGGAGCGGGCAAGGGCGGTCGTGATCGGCGGCGGTGTCGGCGGCTGCTCGATTCTCTACTGGCTCGCGCGGCTCGGGTGGGACGACGTCGTACTCGTGGAGCGGGCCGATTTGACGAGCGGTTCGACCTTCCACTCGGCCGGGCTCGTCGGACAGCTGCGGAGCTCGCTCAGCCTGACGCGGATGATGATGAACTCGGTCGACCTCTACCGGACGCTCGAGGCGGAGGTCGGCCTCGAAACCGGCTGGCACGAGGTCGGCTCGTTGCGACTCGCGTCGTCGGAGGAACGGCTCGAGGAGATCTCTCGCCAGGCCGGTTGGGCGAAGACGTTCGGGCTGCCGCTCGAGCTGATCTCGCCGGCCGAGGCGCAGGCCCTCTTCCCGCCGATGACGACCGACGGCGTGCTCGGCACCGCATACCTGCCGACCGATGGCCACATCGACCCCAGCCAGCTCACGTTCGCGCTCGCGGAAGGCGCGCGGCGGCGCGGCGCCGAGGTCAACACGAACACCCGCGTGACCGGGATCCGGGTTCGCAAAGGGCGCGTCGAGGCGGTCGAAACGGACCGTGGAGAGATCGAGACCGAGATCGTGATCAACGCCGGCGGGATGTTCGCGAAGGAGATCGGCGCGCTGGCCGGCGTCAACGTGCCGATCGTGCCGATGGCGCACGAGTACCTCATCACGAAGCCGGCCGGACTTCCCGTCGACATGCCGACGATGCGTGATCCGTCGCTGCTCGTCTATTTCCGGCCGGAGTCGGGTGGGCTGATCATGGGCGGCTACGAGCGGCACTGCGCGCCGTGGTCGCTCGACGGCATCCCGGCCGACTTCAACGGGAAGCTGCTCGAGGAGGACTGGCCGCGTTTCGAGGAGCTGATGGAGAACGCGCTCGAGCGCGTCCCGTCGCTCGGCGAGATGGAGGTCATCAAGCTGATCAACGGGCCCGAAGCGTTCACGCCGGACGGCGAGTTCATCCTCGGGCCGTCCGATGTGCGCGGCTTCTGGGTGGCGGCCGGCTTTTGCGCGCACGGGTTGGCCGGCGCCGGGGGGATGGGCCGTCTCGTCGCCGAATGGGTGGTCGAGGGGACGCCTTCGCTCGACGTCTGGCACATGGACTCGCGCCGCTTCGGAGCGGCGTACCGCTCGCGCGACTACACCGTGGCGCGTACCGCAGAGATCTACGAGACGTACTACGACGTCAAGTACCCGGGCCACGAGCGCCAAGCCGGACGTCCGCTCAGGGTGTCACCGGCGTACGCGCGGCTTCGGGAGCTCGGTGCCGCATTCGGCGAGAAATCTGGCTGGGAGCGCGCGAACTGGTTCGAGCCGAACGTCGCCGCCGGCGACGAGTCGCTTCGCCCGCGCGGCTGGGCCGGGAAGCTCTGGTCGCCCGCGATCGGGGCCGAGCATCTCGCGTGCCGTGAGTCGGCTGCGCTGTTCGACGAGTCGTCGTTCGCGAAGATCGAGGTGAGCGGTTCGGGAGCAGCAGCGTTCCTCGAGCACCTCTGCGACAACCGCGTGGCCCGAGATGTCGGTGCGATCACGTACACGCAGATGTTGAACGTGAAGGGCGGCATCGAGTGCGACTTCACCGTGACGTGCCTCACCGACGAGAGGTTCCGTATCGTCACCGGCACGGCGTTCGGCCAGCACGACCTTGCGTGGATCCGCCAACACGCGCCGGACGACGGCTTGGTACACGTCGCCGATGTGACCTCCGCGTACGCGTGTTACGGCCTGTGGGGGCCAGCGGCGCGCGACATCCTGCAGCCGCTGACGACAACCGACCTCTCGAACGCGGCGTTCCCGTACATGCGCGCGCGGGAGCTCTCGATCGGCCCTGTTCCCTGTCTCGCTCTGCGGGTGACGTATGTCGGCGAGCTCGGCTGGGAGCTCTACTGCCCGAGCGAGTTCGGCCTGTCGCTGTGGGACGCGGTGTGGGACTCGGGGCGCACGCACGGGCTGGTCGCAGGTGGCTACAAGGCGATCGATTCGCTGCGGCTCGAGAAGGGCTACCGCGTGTGGGGCGCCGACATCACGCCCGACGAGACACCGTACGAAGCAGGGCTCGGCTTCGCCGTGAAGCTCGACAAGGATTTCGTCGGACGCGAGGCGCTGGTGGCCGCGGGCGACGAGCCGGAGTCGCGGCTCTGCTGTTTGACGCTCGCCGATTCCCGCGCGGTCGCGCTCGGCTCGGAGCCGGTTCGGGTCGGCGACGCGCTCGTCGGCCGGGTCACGAGCGGCGGCTACGGGTACACCGCCGGGAAGTCGATCGCGTACGCGTATCTACCGAGCACGGCCGCGGCGGTCGGCACCGAGGTCGCGGTCGAGATCTTCGGCGAGTGGGTCAACGGCGAAGTTTCCGCGGAGCCGCTCTTCGACCCCGCCGGCGAGCGGATCCGGGCCTAGCCTAGAGCCGCTGCCCGAACGCGATGTCGTGCCCATCGGGATCCTGCACCCCGAACTCGCGGAAACCACTCGGCGCGTTGTAGATCGTGTAGTCGATCCCGGCGCCTCGTTCCTGAACCTCTGCGTAGATGGCCTCGACGTCGTCCACGCGGATGAACGCGTTCCAGACATTGTCGACGATCCGCCAGTTCGGGATGATCCGTTCAGAGTCGCCGCAGAGCGCGAGCAGGATCGTCGCCTCGTCGCGGCTGGCAGTCGCGAAGTCGGGCGGATCGCCGTAGACCTCACATGCGAAGCCGAGCCGGTCGCGGTAGTAGGCGACAGCTCGATCGAGGTCGGACACGAGCAGCACCGGCGAGATCCCCGTCAGCGTCACGCGTCGATGCTACTCCGTAGAGTGTCTGGATGAGCGCCTCTGTTGCCGAGCGCCGAGTCCGCTTCCGAGAGCTGCATGCGCGCGAGCAGCTGTTCGTGATGCCGAACCCCTGGGACGTCGGTTCCGCGCGGCTGCTCGAGTCGGCGGGCTTCGAGGCGCTTGCGACGACGAGCGCCGGATTCGCCTGGTCGATCGGCAAGCTTGATCAGGCCGTCACCCGCGACGAGCTGGTCGGTCACGTAGCGAGTCTGGTCGCAGCAACGACCGTGCCGCTCAACGTCGATAGCGAGCGGTGCTACCCCGACGACCCGGGCGGCGTGGGGGCGACCGTCGCGCTTCTCGCCGAGGCAGGCGCAGCCGGCTTCTCGATCGAGGACGACGACCCGGCGACAGCGGCGGTCGACTCGATCGAAATTGCAGCCGAGCGGGTGGCGATCGCGGCGGAGGCGAACCGCCGACTCGACGAGCCAATGGTGCTCACGGCCCGAGCGGAGAACCACATCCGCGGAGTCGACGATCTCGACGACACCATCACCCGCCTGGTTACGTATCGGGAAGCCGGCGCTGACGTCCTGTACGCCCCGGGCCTCATCGACCTCGACCAGATCTCGAGAGTCATCGCGGCAATCGATATTCCGCTCAATGTGCTCGCGCTGCCCGGCGGCCCTACCGTTGCCGAGCTCGCCGGGGTCGGCGTGCGGCGCGTGTCGACGGGCAGCAGTCTCGCATCTGCCGCATACGCCGCTCTCGTGGCGGGCGCCGGGGAGCTGCTCGCCCACGGCACTTCGACCTACGCGCGGCCAGGCGTCTCGCGCGACGACTTGGCCGCCGCGTTCGGGGCGCAGGTTCGATGAGAGCAGCGGGTGTCGTCGATCCCCGGCGTGCGGGCCTCGAACCGACGGCACTATCGGCACCGGGCCGCCTCCCGGTATAGCTGGACGATCGCCGTGTCACTCGAGAGCCGTCGATTGGCCGATCTCTACGACTTCGTCGTGAGCCTCGTTCCTACTGCGCCGGTGCGGATTCTCGAAGTCGGCTGCGGCGACGGCCGGCTCGCAAGCGCTCTCGCGGCTGCCGGCCACGCCGTCACGGCGGTGGATCCCAGGGCGCCCGAAGGTGAGGTCTTTCGGCGCATCTCGTTCGAGGAGTTCTCCGATCCGGTCGAGTTCGACGTCGTCGTCGCGAGCGTCGCGCTCCATCACATCGACGACCTGCCCGCTGCTCTCGACAAGATCGCTGGCCTCCTCCGGCCGCGCGGGGTCTTCATCCTGGAGGAGTTCGCGAAGGAGCGCATCTCCGGGCCGACGGCACGCTGGTACTACCACCAGCGCCAGGCCGTCTCGGCCGCGAGCCCCGTGCCGAAACCGCTGCCGGACAGCTTCGAGCTTTGGCATGAAACGTGGGTGACCGAGCATGCCGACATCCATTCCTACGCAGCCATGCGGCCACACATCGACCACCGGTTCACGGAGCGGTTCTTCGCCTGGAGGCCCTACCTCTACAGCTATGCGCTCGACGACCTGCTCGAGCCACTCGAACGCAAGCTGATTGCCGACGGAGCGATCGAACCGACAGGCTTTCGGTACGTCGGCGAGAAGACGTAGCGCGGCGCTAGCCGACGTCGTAGGTTCAGCTCGGCGGTCGCAGCGCGGCGAACGGATCCGTGATCTCGAGCCGTTTGCTGCGGTAGCGGAAGACCTGGGCGGGCCTTCCTCCGGCGCGGCCTGCGTCGCGCCGTTCGCCTGTCGTCACGAGCGCGCCACGGCGGAGAAGAACCCGCTTGAGGTTCGTCGCCGAGACGTCGTGCCCGAGCGCGGCCGCGTAGATGTCGCGCAACTCGGCGAGCGTGAACGTCTCCGGCGCGAGCGCGAAGCCGATCGTGGTGTACGAGAGCTTGCCGCGGAGCCTCTCGCGTCCTGTGAGCACGATCGAACCATGATCGAACGCTGTCGGCGGCAACGCGTCGACCGGATGCCAGCGAGTGTCGTCCGGGATGTCCGGGTCGGCATCGCTCGGGACGAGGCCGAGATATGCAGTTGCGAGCTCCCAGACGTGCGGGTTCCGATCGGGCTCGCTCAGCGTCTCGAGTTGTTCCAGGTGGGCCAGCTCACGGACGTCGACCTTCATCTCGAGATGGCGGCGGATCGAGGCCGCAAGCGTCTCGGAGGGAAAGAGCAGTCCGCCGGGCAGCGCCCAGCTGCCTTTGTCGGGCGGCAGCGCACGTTGCCAGAGCAGCACGCTCAGCGTGTCGTCACGGACCTGGAGAACCACCGCGAGGGCCGCATGGAGAGGTCTGGTAGACTCGGCGACTAGTTTTCGACTCACAGGCTAAAACTACCTGACGCCACGGAATTCGAGGAGGCAGCGGTGTTCAAGAGGTATTCGAGCGTGGTACTTCTCGCGGCGGCGATGGCGCTTGCGGTGATCGCCGGCAGCGCGACCGCGGCCAGTAGCAAGACGGCCAAGGTGTTCAAGGTCGGGCTGAGCGCAGACGAGGGCCAGCTCAACGACCACGGCTTCAACGAGCTCGCGTACAACGGCCTGAAGAAGGCAGAGCGCGTGCTCGGCGTCCAGGGCCGTGTCGTCCAGGCTTCGTCGGCTGCGGACTACATCCCGAATATGGCCAAGCTCGCGCGCGACGGCTACGACCTGATCATCGGCGTCGGGTTCGCGCAGGGCGACGCGATCGCGTCCGTCGCGAAGCGGTTCCCGAACACGCATTTCGCGATCGTCGACGTCTCGAACGGCGATCTCAAGGGGAAGCCGAAGAACGTCGAGGGCCTGATCTTCAGGGAACAAGAGGTCGGCTACCTGGTCGGCTATCTCGGCGCGCTGGCCGAGAAGCGCGAGGGCGGCAAAGTGATCAGCGCCGTCGGCGGCTTCAAGGAGCCCCCAGTCGACCGCTACATCGCGGGTTACATCGCCGGCGCCAAGAAGGCGGTGCCTGGTATCAAGGTCGTCTGGGGCTATTCGCATGACTGGGTCGCCCTGGACAAGTGCAAGGAGCTTGCGCTCACCCAGATCGCACGCGGCTCCGGTGTCGTGTTCCAGGTCGCCGGTGGGTGCGGCCTCGGTGCGCTCAACGCCGCGAAGGAGAAGAACGTGTGGGGGATCGGCGTCGACGCCGATCAGTCCTTCCTCGGGCCGTACGTCCTGACGAGCGCGCTCAAGGGAGTCGACGCCTCGGTGTTCCTCACGGTCAAGGCACTCGTGAATGGCCGCCTTCGGGGCGGTGGCGATACCGTGTTCGGGCTCAATCAGGCGGGTGTCGGGCTCGGCAAGATCAGCCCCAAAGCGTCGAAGACGGACGTCGCCGCGACCCGGCGGATCACGGCTCTGCTTGCCGCGGGCAAGATCAAGAACATCCCGACCACGGTCGGCGTCTCGCCGTAGCCGTCGTACTGCGTCGAGACTCTTGCGCCTGCCTTTCCCCGGCTACGCAGTCCGTGTCCGCTCGGAGATCGTTTACGCAGCGACAGGACGGAAAAGAACAGATCGTGCGGCTCAGGGACGAGCCGAGGCTTCTCGCACGTTGTGGAACAGCGCCGCACCGCCGAGCTCGTGGGCGAGGGTGCGATCGACCACATCAACGCGATGGCGAAGAAGTACCTCGGTCAGGACACCTATCCGTGGCTGCAGCCGGGCGAGCAACGCGTCATCGTGAAGGTGACGCCGACGAAGGCGTTGGGCCGGTAAGGAATCGGTAGGGGACAGACTTCAGTCTGTCCCCTACGCCGTTTCTACGCCGTTTCCAGTTCCAGCACGCCGTGCGGCGAGCCGTATTCGCGCAGCAGATCGAGGAAGGGCACCGCGTCGAACGCTTCCGGGCCGAGGACGCCGGCGCCTTTCCACGTTCCGCTCGCCAGCAACTCGAGTGCGACAACCGGGTTGATGGCTGTCTGCCAGACGACCGCCTGCGAGCCGTACTCGCGCATCGTCCACTCGTTGTCCACGACATGGTGGAGGTATGTCCTCCGCGGCTCGCCGTCCTTCCCGAGTCCCGTGACCAGCGTGCCCGCGCAGGTCTTCCCGATCATTTTGTCTCCCAACGTGGCGGGATCCGGCAGCGCCGCTGCGACGACGTCGCGCGGTGAGACGTCGACGTCGCGGACGCGGATCTTCTTCGTGCTGTCGAGCCCGAGCTTGTGCAGCGTCTTGAGGACACCGATGAACTCGTCGCCGAGGCCGTACTTGAACGTCACGCGCTTGCAATCGATCCAGCGCGGCACCAGCAGCACCTCCTCGTGCTCGACGTTGACGCACTCGACCCGGCCGATCCCTTCCGGGAAATCGAAGACCTCAGGCTCGGAGAAGGGCTCGGTCGTGAACCAGCCGCGCTCTTTCTCCCAGATCACCGGCGGGTTCAGGCACTCCTCGATCGTCGTCCAGATCGAGAACGTCGGCGCAAACTCGTAGCCCTCGACGACGAGGTTCGCGCCGTCCCGGATGCCGACCTCGTCGATCTCGGAGAAGAGGTGATCGGCGGCGTAGCGTGCGAAGACGTCGGCGGCTCCGGGCTCGATGCCGATGCCGGCGAGCGCCAGGAGGCCCGCATCGCGCCACGCTTCGCCGCGCTCGAACTGGTAGTCGCCGAGTTTGACGCCGACCTCCTCGTACGGGCGGTCAGGATGCGGCTCGGAGAGCGTCATGGCCATGTCGAGGTAGGTCACTCGCGCGCGAAACGCGGCGTCGAAGATGGGCTTGTTGAAGCGCGGGTCGACGGAGTTGAGCACCGCGTCGGCCCTCGTCTCCCGGATCAGCGCCTCGATCGAGTCGACGCTCGACGCGTCGACGGCGGCGGCTTTGAAACGGTCGGGCTCGCCGAGTCGCTCGACGATCGTCTGCGGACGGGCGATGTCGAGATCGGCGAGGGTG
>JBBQPW010000045.1:0-12181 GCA_038216845.1 Gaiellales bacterium
CGAAGAATCCGGCTTAGAACTCGAATCAGAATGAGCTTCGTTGCCGGGGCGGGCTGGGTGCGTGCGATGCAAGGACGCAGGTCGCCACAGCGTGCGTACACAGCATGTCACGGCGGCACAAGGCCTCATTTTGATTCGAGTTCTTACAGGCCTGCTACAGAAAAAGCCCTGGGAACAGGGCTTTTTCCATCCGCCTGAACGCGGAGGCTAGCCAGCCGCGGTGTCCGATTGCCAGAGGTGGAAGGCGTTGCCCTCGCTGTCCTTGCACGCTGCGAACCAGCCGTGGGTCGGGACGGGCGCCTTGTCCTCGGCCTGCCCACCGAGCTCCCTGACTTTGGCAGACGACGCGTCAATGTCGTCGGTGTCGAAGTAGAAATTCGGATGCCCCCTCTCCTCCGACGCCATCAGCGCCGCACCAGAGCCTTCTGTCACCTGCGCCATCCGGTAATCCATCCCCGGCATGCCCGAGTCCTGGAAGTTCCAGCCGAACAAGCCGCCCCAGAACCGCTGCGCGCGATCGACGTCCTCCGACGGAAACTCGACGTGTACTACTTGGCCGGCCATCTCTGCCTCCTTCGATGGGATGCCCCTCGTTCCGAGGGAATGCCGCATTAGAGCATCGACGAGACAGTCGCTGGTACTTGGTCGAGTCAGCCCCGCAACGTCACCTCGAGCGCTGTCCCGCGGCCGGGAGCCGTGAACAGGCGGAAGCCGCCTTCGATTGCTCCGGCCCGTCGTCGCATGTTCTGGAGTCCTTGGCCCGCGCCGGGCTCATCGTCCTCGAACCCGCGACCGTCGTCCTCAACTCGCACGACACGCCGTCCTGACCGACGGCCGATGGTGACATGTGCCCGCCGCGCGCCGGCGTGCCGCCGGACATTTGCGAGCCCCTCCTGCACGATTCGGAAGATCTCGATCTGCTCATCGGGCGCGAGCACCACCGCAGGATCGATCTCCAGCTCCACGTCGAGCTCACCGTCTGCGGTGAGGAAATCGACATACCGCCGCAACCCCGCATCGAATGGAGCGGTCCCGCTCGCCGACGACAGCGCGAGCACCGCGAAACGCGCCTCCTGTTGCGCCGCCAGGGCGGCGACCTTCATGCGGGGCAACAATTCGTCGAGCGATGCGCCGGACTCGAGCATGCTGACCTGCGTCGAGAGCGCGAACAGGTATTGCGCGAGACCGTCGTGGATCTCCTGCGCGACACGCGCACGCTCGTCCGCGACGGCGCGGCCGAATTCCGCCTCGCTGATCGCTCGCCAGACCCCGACGAGCAAGACACCATACGAGAGCAGTCTCAGGAAGTCGCCCGGGAGCACGTAGCGGTTGGAGAGGACGGGCGAGACGACGTAATGGAGCTCCGCGAACAGGGTGAGGGTCAAGGCCAACGTGAGCCAGCTATCGAGATCCCTGCCGTGTCGGCGATAGCGAAGACCGAAGCCGACGACCGCGACCACGCCGAGAAGCGCGAGCGTCGCGAACGCCGCGGTCAGCGAGAACGTCCGATTGCCATCGATCGATCCGAGCCGTGACGGATTGACCGCGCGCACGACGAGCCAGCAGCAGACGAGGGCAGCTCCCGTCGCAACACCCACGCCGGCGAGCACCTGAGTCCGCGATCCGACGCGGCGACCGACGAACGGCGCGACGGCGATGACGAAGGCGGCCACGAGCTGCGCCGACAGAACCATCCACGTGGAGCGCGCGTCGAGCGGTCGACCGCCCAGAGTCGGCGCAACGCCGAACGCTAGTGTGCCGAGCCCTGTCGCGATGAAGCTCGAGGCAAGCAACACGTCCAAGGCCCGTCCATCGACCAGGAACCGGATCGCCGCAAGGATTGCGACGATGCTCGCGCAGACGGCCACAGTCGTATCGAGCGCGAGCCTCGCCTCAGGCAACGCGTAGCCACGGAGCGACGATGTCGCCGCAAAATAGGCGATCGCACCACCGAGCAGACCGACGAGAACGAGCTCTCCGATCAGCCAGGAGCGGTACGCCTCGGCCCTCGAGGTGTTCGTGCTACCCACGTGCCACTCATCGGCAGCCCGCTTCCTGCCGATGAGTGGCTCGTGCAAGAGCGCGTGCTGATCGTCGATGACCATCCGCTAACGCGCGAGGCGCTCGCGTCGCTGCTCGCGCAGCACGATTTCGACGTCGTCGGCCAGGCGAACGGTGGTGCGGAGGCAATCGAACTCGCGGGTGAGCTCCAGCCAGACATCGTCCTTCTCGACCTGACGATGCCGGAGATGGACGGCCTGACGGCACTGCCAAGAGTCCGCGACATAGCGCCGAACGCCGAAGTCGTGATCCTCACCGCGTCCGGCACCGAGGAGAACCTGCTGTCCGCGATCCGTGCGGGTGCGGCTGGCTACCTCCTCAAGAGCGAGCCGCCCGAGCGAATCGCGGAGTTCCTCCGTAGCGTCGCCGGCGGGGAAGCAGCTCTCTCGGGATCGATCGCGCGGCGGCTCCTGGAACGCGTCCGCGAGGGCGGGCGTCTCGGCGGCGGCGTGCCCGAAACCATCGCCAATCGGCTCTCCGCCCGCGAGCTCGAGGTCCTTCTGCTCCTCGACGAGCATCTCGGGACGGACGAAATCGCCGGACGGCTCTTCATCTCCGAACACACTGTCCGCTCTCATGTGAAGAGCCTGATGCGCAAGCTCGGCGTCTCATCGCGCCGCGAGGCGCTCGAACGACTCGCCACAGCGCGCGGCTAGAGGAGAATCGTGGCGGGGACAGGCTTCAGTCTGTCCCCGACGCAGCTTTACGCAGCTTCCGCCAGTCGCTCCGCGAGCTGGTTGAGTCCTAGTCCGCGCGCCGCCGCAGCCCCCGCCGTCCAGTCGGGCTGATGGTCACCGAGTTCCGGCAACGGCGCCGCCGAGTCGAATGTCGCGATCTGCCGGAATGACAGAAGAGCTTCTGCCTCCGCAGCGAAGAGGCCGGCCGCAAACGCACCCTCGAGTGAGCCGTGGTCGTTCAGAATCACGGCCGCCCTTTTCTCGCCGACGCCCCGCGCCCCTGGGATCTTGTCCGAAGGGTCGCCCCGCAACGCGATGAAGCCAACCACCTGGCTCGGATCGACACCGTACCGCTCGCGTACTTCGGCCGGACCGACTCGACGCAACTCGCTCACGCCGCGGACCGGCTGGAGAATCGTCACCCGATCGCTCGCGAGCTGGAACGCATCGCGGTCCGACGTCGCAACGAGCGTCTCGCCACCGCGCGCGCTCTCTTGCGCAGCTGCGGCGCCGAGAAAGTCATCGGCCTCGTACCCGGCCGCCTTCCCGCAGACGATCCCGGTCGACGCGACGAGCTCCGGCAGCAACGCCAGCTGCTCGACGATCTCGTCGTCGAACTCGCGGCCCGACTGATAGGTCGGAAGCAGCTGGTGACGATACGTCGGCACGAAGAGCGTATCCCACCCGACGACCACGGCCCGGGGACGTTCCGCCTGCCAGAGCCGCAGCAACATGGTGGTGAACCCGACGAGAGCGTTACCCGGGCGTCCGTTCGCACGGCGCACCGAGGCGGGAATCCCGTGGTACGCACGGTGCGCGAACGAGTCGCCGTCGACAGCGAGAAGCGGCCGACTCATGCGAGCTTGTCTTCGAGCCCGTAGATCGCAGTCATCAGCCGATCGGTGGCCTCCTGTGCGACCTCTGAGACCGGCTGGTGGCGTAGATCGTCGATGCCGACGGGCGCGCCATAGACAACGCGAAGCTTGGGAAAGCGCAACAGCCGATCGGTACCGGAGATGGCCGCGGGAACGAGTGGCACTCCGGCGGAGAGGGCAATTCGTGCAGCGCCGGTGTGCGCACGCGCCTCGCGTCTCTTTCTCAGCCCTTTCGCACGACGCGTCCCCTCCGGGAACATCACGACCACATGGCCTTCCCGCGCGAGCTGCTCCGCCGTTTCGATGGCCGTCGTGTCCCTTTCGCCACGACGCACCTTGAACCCGCCACCGCCCTTGATCAACCAGCCGAGCGGTGGCCAGAAGAGCTCGGACTTCGCCATGAAGCGCAGAAAGCGGCGCGGGTAGAGCGGTATGGCGAGCGGCCACGGGTCAAAGCTCGATGTGTGATTGGCCGACAACACGTAACCACCGTCCCGCGGAAGATGCTCGAGACCTGTTGCTTTCAGCCTGTAGGCGAGTCGCAGCAGCGGCCACGTCAACCCCCCGATCACGAGGTAGGCAGTGGTCGGTCGGGTCGTTGTGGACACAGCCATAGTATCCCGCGTTGCCGCGACCACGGTGCCGCCGATTGCAGGAGACACCGGAGCTGACGCTAACGTAGGCGCCCGTGACCCGTCTCGTCATCGTCGAATCCCCCGCCAAGGCCAAGACCATTGCCGCCTATCTCGGCACCGACTATGTCGTCGAATCGAGCATTGGCCACATCAGGGACCTGCCGACCCGCGCCGCCGACATCCCGCTCGAGATCAAGAAGCAGCCGTGGGGGCGAATGGCAGTCGACGTCGACAACGACTTCACGCCGTACTACGTTGTCGACCCCAACAAGAAGAACGTCGTCGCAGATCTCCGCAAGAAGCTGAAGGACGCCGACGAGCTGCTACTCGCGACGGACGAAGACCGTGAGGGCGAGGCGATCGCGTGGCACCTGTTCGAGGTGCTGAAGCCCAAGGTCCCGGTTCGCCGGATGGTGTTTCACGAAATCACGCGCGAAGCGATCCAGCGCGCGCTCGGCGAGACGAGGGAAATCGACGCGCGTCTGGTCGACGCGCAGGAGACGCGCCGCATCCTCGACCGCCTCTACGGCTACGAGGTCTCGCCCGTCCTCTGGAAAAAGGTCACACAAGGCTTGTCGGCCGGGCGGGTTCAGTCCGTCGCAACACGCCTTGTCGTCGAACGCGAGCGGGAGCGCCGCGCATTCGTGGCGGCCGGCTACTGGGACATCGAGGGGACGTTCGACCCCGGCTCGTTCAGTGCGAGGCTCGTCGGCCTCGACGGGAAGCGAATTGCGCAGGGCCGCGACTTCGCCCAAGACGGAACGCTCCGCAGCGAGGACCTCACCCGGCTCGACGAAGCCGCGGCGCGCGGTCTCGCCTCCCGCCTCGACGGAGTGCCGTTCACGGTACGAGCGGTCGAGGAGAAGCCGTATACGCGCCGGCCCGCAGCGCCGTTCATGACGTCGACGCTTCAGCAGGAGGCTAGTCGCAAGCTCCGCTTCTCGGCGCAGACCACGATGCGCGTCGCGCAGCGCCTGTACGAGTCCGGCTACATCACCTACATGCGCACGGACTCCACGACGCTGTCCGAATCCGCGCTCACCGCCGCCAGGAGCCAGGCGACGGAGCTGTACGGAGCCGAGTTCGTGCCCGCGGCACCACGCCGCTACGAGCGGCGCGTGAAGAACGCGCAGGAGGCGCACGAGGCGATCCGGCCGTCGGGAGATGCATTCCGCACCCCGCCGCAGGTTGCGAAGGAACTGGAGCGCGACCAGTTCGCGCTCTACGAGCTGATCTGGATGCGGACCGTCGCCTCGCAGATGGAGGACGCTCGTGGACAGACGGTCTCCCTTCGCCTTGGCGCCGTCTCGACCAGGGACGAGGACGCCGAGTTCGGTGCGTCCGGAACGGTCATCACATTCCGTGGCTTCCTAGCCGCATACGAGGAAGGACGCGACGAGGAGCCGACCGACGGCGCGGACGACGAGCGCCGCCTGCCGCCGCTTCAGCCGGGCGACTCAGTCGACGCGCGGGCCCTCGAGCCACAAGGTCACTCGACGACTCCGCCCGCGCGCTACACGGAGGCGACGCTCGTGAAAGCCCTCGAGGACCGCGGCATCGGCCGCCCGTCGACCTACGCATCCATCCTCGGCACAATCGTCGACCGGGGCTACGTCTTCAAGAAGGGCACCGCACTCGTTCCGACGTTTCTCGCATTCGCGGTGACGCAGCTGCTCGAGCAACATTTCAGTCGACTCGTTGACTACGACTTCACGGCCCGGCTCGAGGATGACCTCGACAGGATCGCCGCCGGCGACGAGCAGCGCGTCGCGTGGCTCACGCGCTTCTACCGCGGCGACGCCGACGAGATGGGCCTTCGAGCCCTCGTGACCGAACAGCTGGACGATATCGACCCCCGAGCAATCAGCTCGATCGAGATCGGCGACGGCATCGTCTTACGCGTCGGTCGCTACGGGCCATACCTGGTACGCGGGGACGAGCGGGCAAGCGTTCCGGAGGACACGCCTCCTGATGAGCTGACGATCGAAGTCGCAAACGCACTACTCGCGAATCCGTCCGCAGATCGAACGCTCGGGCTCGACCCGGCGACCGGCAACGACATCGCCGCAAGGACCGGTCGCTACGGCCCATACATCACCGAGGTGCTTCCGGATGGCTCGACCGGCAGGCCGCGAACCGCGTCACTGTTCAAATCGATGTCACCCGACACCGTCACGCTCGACGACGCACTCAGGCTCCTGACGCTTCCACGGTCCCTCGGCGTGGGCTCGGATGGCCTGGAGGTTGTCGCCCAGAACGGTCGTTATGGCCCGTATGTCAAGCGAGGCACGGAGACCAGGTCGCTCGAGACCGAGGAGCAGCTTCTGACCGTCACCCTCGACGAGGCAACCTCGCTGCTCGCCCAACCAAAGGTTCGTCGAGGGGGCGCGGGCGACACGACGCCGCGGGGTCCGCTGCGGGAGATCGGTGCCGACCCATCCAGCGGGAAGCCGCTGGTCGTTCGGGACGGCCGCTTCGGGCCGTATGTCACGGACGGGGAGACAAACGCCAGCCTTCGTCGCGGCGACGATGTCGAGTCGTTGACGATCGATCGCGCGATTGAGCTTCTCGCCGAAAGACGTGCGGCAGGCCCGGCGAAGAAGCGTCCGCGGAAGCGGGCGCGCGGCTAATCCCTCGCACGAGCGCCGAGTTCTAACAGACCCCTAACCATCTCGACCGATACCCGTCGTATGATCACGGCACGTGTGCCTTCCGGCGGTAGTTGTGTGCGCTCGGGTAAACCCAAAAGCCCGGATCGAAGGTTGAAAGTGCTCCGGATTGGGGAATAAGAGGTTGAGAGGCGCACGTTGATGAGCTTGTAACAGAGAAGCAACGGCTAGACCCCTCGTAAACGCAGGAGAATCGACGTAGACTGCGCAAAGATCGTTACACCATCGAACTTGCGCATCGAAAGGACTGAAACACTTCCTTGACGCAGAACCAGTTGATCGAATTGTTCGAGTCTGACCAGACCAAGGCGCTCGTCGAGCGCTCAGAGGAGCGCGGCTTCATCGAGCCGGCTGAGTTCGAGGCGTTCGTCCTCGAGCACGACCTCAACGATCAAGAGAGCGAGGCGCTTCAGCGCGAGCTCGAGACGATCGGACTCGAGGTTGGCCAGCCGCAGCAGAAGGGTGAGGCCGCCGAGAAGGAGAAGGAAGTCGCAGAGAACGAGGTTTGGGCCGCAGAGGCACTGACCGGCGCCGCTGACTCGCTCCAGCTCTTCCTTGCCGATGTCGGCCGCCACAAGCTGTTGACAGCCGCCGAAGAGGTGACGCTCGCCAAGCAGATCGAGCGCGGCGACCCGGTCGCGAAGCGCCGGATGATCGAATCGAACCTGCGGCTTGTCGTCTCGATCGCGAAGGGCTACCGCGGTCTAGGCGTGCCGTTCCTCGACCTGATCCAGGAGGGAACACTCGGCTTGAACCGCGCGGTCGAGAAGTTCGACTGGCGTCGCGGCTACAAGTTCTCGACCTATGCAACGTGGTGGATCCGGCAGTCGGTTCAGCGCGCCGTCGCGAATCACGCGCGCACGATCCGCGTGCCGGTGCACGTCGTCGAGCGCCAACAGAAGCTGTCTCGTGCGGCGCGCCGGCTCGAGGTCGAGCTCGGTCGTGAGGCGACGAAGGAAGAGCTCGCCGAGGCGACAGGGCTTCCACTGCAGCACGTCGACGAGGCACTCGGCGCCGCTCACGCATCGGTCTCGCTGAACCAGACGGTCGGCGCAGACGACGAGGGTGAGCTCGGTGATCTCTTCGCCGACCGCGAAGCTGCCGATCCATTCGACGAGGCCGAGGAGTCGCTCCGCCGACAGGGTGTCCGCAAGGCGCTCGATGCTCTTCCCGAGCGCGAGCGGCGGATCCTCGAGCTGCGGTTCGGCTTCGAGGGCGAGCCGTGGACGCTCGAGGCGATCGGGCACGAGCTCGACCTCACACGGGAGCGCGTCCGCCAGCTCGAGGGCCAGGCGCTCTCGCGGCTCGCGGCGCTTCGTGAGCTCGCCTCGCTCGCCGCGTAGCCCGAACCGGCATCCGAACAGACGTCCGGTGAAGGCCCTCGTTCGTGAGGGCCTTCACCTTTTCTCAACTTTTCCCAGCGGCGGTGGTCATAATGGGCAGCCTCGCAAGAACCGGCGGGTACTTTTCTGGGAAAGGAGCAGGATGAGCAAGTTCGTGAAGGTGAGCCTCGTGCTCGCGATCGCCGCGCTCGTCACGGTCGCTGCTGGTGTCGCAGCGATCAGGAGCACGGCGGCGAGCGACACGCTCGTGTTTGGCGCCGCAGCAGATCCAGTCATCATCGATGGGGCGCTGGTCTCGGACGGTGAGTCGCTCCGTGTGATCGATCAGATCTTCGAGGGCCTCGTCGGCCTCAAGCCCGGCACGACAGTGATCGTCCCGAAGCTCGCAACAAGCTACGCCGCGAGCAAGAACGGCCTCGCTTGGACGTTCAAGCTTCGGAAAGGCGTCAAGTTCCAGGACGGCACCCCGTTCAACGGGCAGGCTGTCTGTGCGAACTTCGACCGTTGGTACAGCTTCCCGGGGCCCCTACAAGATCAGGCAGTCACGTACTACTGGAACACTGTCTTCGGCGGCTTCAAGCATCCGGCTACCGGTAACCCCGGCCCGGACAAGAGCCTTTACAAGGGCTGCAAAGCGCTCGGGCAGTACACCGCTCGGATCATCCTGAGCCGCCGCTCGTCGTCGTTCCTCGGTGCCCTCGCATTGACGAACTTCGGGATCGCGAGCCCCACCGCTCTCAAGAAGTACCAGGCGGATGCGGGAACGGTCGACTCGGACGGCGTCTTCCACCCGACCGGCACGTTCGGTACGCAGAACCCGATCGGCACGGGACCGTACAAGCTCAAGTCATGGAAGGTCGGAGACAAGCTCGAGATCGACGCTAACCCGACCTACTGGGGAGCGAAAGCGAAGCTCAAGCGGATCATCTTCCGGCCGATCGCGGACAACGCTGCTCGGCTGCAGGCACTGCAGACGGGTGAGATCCAGGGCTACGACCTCGTCGCGCCACAGGACATCGCGACGATCAAGAACAGCGGGAAGCTCAAGGCGCTGGACCGACCGGCCTTCAATGTCGGGTACGTCGGTATCAACCAGGCGATCCCGCCAATGAACAACCTGCTCGTCCGCCAGGCACTGGCGTATGGCCTCGACCGGAAATCGGTCGTCGACTCCTTCTACGCCGGACGCGGTCAGGTCGCTGATCAGTTCCTGCCACCGCTCGTCGTCGGCTTCGCGAAGAAGGGTGTTCCGCAGTACACGTTCAACCCTGAGAAGTCGATCGCGCTCCTCAAGCAGGCTGGTCTCACACCGCCCGTGAAGATCGAGTTCTGGTACCCGACAAGCGTCTCGCGACCGTACATGCCGGACCCGTCGCGGAACTTCCAGGCGTTCTCGGCAAGCCTCTCGAAGGCGGGATTCCAGGTCGTCCCGCGTAGCGCTCCATGGCGACCCGACTACCTTGGCGCAACCCAGAGCGGCAAAGCCCAGGTCTTCCTCCTGGGCTGGACGGGAGACTTCGGCGATCCCGCAAACTTCCTCAACGTCCACTTCGGATCGAAGACCGACCAGTTCGGCTTCGATAACCCAAAGCTGTTCGATCTCCTGACCAGGGCCGACTCAGAGACGAACATTGCCAAGCGCACGGCGCTCTACCAGCAGGCGAGCATCCAGGTAATGAAGTTCCTGCCGGTCGTGCCGTACGTGCACTCGAAGCCGGCCCTCGCGTTCCAGAAGAACGTCCAGGGTTACGCCCCGAGTCCAGTGTCGCTCGAGTCCTTCGCGACGGTCTCGTACAGCAGCTAGTCGAGGTGATGTGACAGCAGCCGGCGGATGACGAACGAGAACTAGATGCTCCGTTTCATCATCCGCCGGCTGTTTCTACTCGTCCCGATTCTCGTCGGGCTCTCGATCCTGATCTTCCTCTGGATCAGAGCCCTGCCGGGAAGCCCGGCCCAGGCTCTCCTCGGGGAGCGCGCGACACCGGCGGCGATCACGCAGATTCGCCACCAGTACGGCCTCGACAAGCCGCTCTACGTTCAGTACCTGCGGTACGTCGACACAACTGCCCACGGTAATTTCGGCACGAGCATCGTTTCACGCCGACCCGTCACGACCGAGTTACGCGAGCGGTTTCCCGCGACCGTGGAGCTGAGCGTCGCGGCGATGCTGTTCGCGATGTCCCTCGGGATACCACTCGGGTTCCTGGCAGCCAAACGGTACGGGACGATCTTCGACCACGTGAGTCTTGTCGGCTCGCTGATCGGCGTCTCGACACCGATCTTCTTCCTCGCTCTGGTCCTCAAGTACGTCTTCGCTGTGCGGCTCGGCTGGTTGCCGAGCATCGGCCGCCAGGACGTCCTTCTCGACGCGTCGCACCCGACGAACTTCTACGTCCTCGACGGCCTCGTCACGGGCAACTGGTCCGCCGCGTGGGATGCGACCAAGCACCTGATTCTGCCTGCGATAGCACTCGGCTCCATCCCGCTGGCGATCATCGCGCGCAGCACGCGGGCTGCGGCACTCGACGTGCAGAACGAGGACTACGTCCGCACGGCTCGCGCAAAAGGGTTGCCACCGCGCACCGTCGACTCGCGCCACATCTTCCGAAACGCGATGCTCCCGGTCTCGACGATCATCGGCCTACAGACCGGGCTCTTGCTTTCTGGCGCGGTGCTGACCGAGACCGTTTTCGCACTGCCCGGCATCGGCTCCTGGCTGGCGAATGCGATCTTCAACCGCGACTACCCGGTGATTCAGGGCGGGATCCTATTCACCGCGCTCGTGTTCGTGTTCGTCAACCTGCTCGTCGACATCTCCTACGGGATCATCAACCCCCGGATTCGCCTGTCGTGAGCGTGGCGCAGATCGAGATGGTGGAGTTGGACGCCGCGCCAAGCGGCGGGCTGTGGAGCGAAGCGTGGCGCCGGCTGCGGCGGAACCCCGGTGCAATCGTCGGCTTCAGCTTCGTCGCGGTGTTCGTTTTCGTCGGCATCTTCGCGCCGCTGGTTGCACCGTATTCAGCTCTCGACCAGCACCTCGAGCTGATCGCCAAGGGATGCTGCCCAGGCCCGTCCGCGCACCACCTGTTCGGAGTCGACGATCTTGGGCGCGACGAGTTCTCGAGGGTGCTCTATGGCGCGCGCTCGTCGTTGATCATCGGCGTCGTCGCCGTCTCGGTCGCGCTCACCGCCGGCCTCGTCGTCGGCGGGACCGCAGGCTATCTCGGAGGCATCGTCGACTCGGTGCTGATGCGGGCGATGGACGTGATGCTCGCGATTCCCGGTCTGCTCTTCGCCATCGGCATCGTTGCGATGCTCGGGCCCTCCTTGCTACACATCATGATCGCGATCGGCGTCACCAACATCCCGATCTTCGCCAGGCTCCTGAGAGGTTCGATCCTCGCCCAGCGTGAGAACGACTTCGTGCTGGCCGCGCGAGCGGTAGGGGTGCCTCGGCGCTCGATTCTCGCCTCTCACATCCTTCCAAACGCCATCTCACCCGTCATCGTCCAGGGCACTCTCGCGCTCGCCACCGCAATTATCGACGTCGCCGGCCTGAGCTTCCTCGGCCTCGGCGACCCCAATCCAGCGCGTCCGGAATGGGGTCAGATGCTAACCAACTCGAACAACTACCTCCAGAATGCGCCGTTCCTGGCGATCATCCCCGGCCTCGCGATCGTCGTTTCGGCGCTCGGCTTCAACCTGATCGGCGACGCGCTTCGTGAGGCGCTCGATCCGAAGCTCCGGGGCCGCGAGTGACCGAGCTCCTGAAGGTCGACAACCTCAGCGTCGAGTTCTGGACGAGCCGAGGGACAGTTCATGCGGTCAACGGGATCAGCTTCTCGATCGCTGCCGGCGAGACCCTCGGGATCGTCGGCGAATCGGGCTGCGGTAAGAGCGTCACGGCACTCGCGCTCATGG
>JBBQPW010000046.1:0-12113 GCA_038216845.1 Gaiellales bacterium
GCCTCGTTTCCGTCGACGGCGGTCGCGACGGTGTAGCCGGAACGCTCGAGCCGGTAGCGGACCAGGTCGAGGATGTCGGGGTCGTCGTCGGCGACGAGGACGAGCGGGCGGTCTGGCGTGGTAGTCACTCGAACGGGTATCGGCTGGATCGAGTACGCGCTTGAGCAGCTCGCTCAGAACTCGGATCAAGATGAAGGCTCGCTGTCGGGGCGGGATGGGTGCGTGCGATGCAAGGACGCAGGGAGCCCCGATACGTGACGTATCGGGGCGACCGAGGACGCAGCAGCGTGCGTGCACAGCACGTCACGGCGGCACAAGAATTCATCTTGATTCGAGTTCCTAGGCAGCGCGCTCGCCGCTCGCGGTCTCCGTCGCGAGCGGCATGTACAGACGGAACACGGCCCCCGGGCCGGTTCGCTTGACGAGCTCGAGCGCCCCTCCTTGCGCCTCAGCGATTCTCCGCGAAACGACAAGGCCGAGCCCCGTGCCGGGGATCGACCGGGCGATCGCATCCCTGCTGCGGAAGAACCGCTCGAACACACGGTCGCTCTCGTCCAGCGGAATCCCAGGCCCGGAGTCCTCGACCTCGATCGAGCAAGAGGGAGAATGACCCGCGATCCGGACCGCGACGACTCCGCCGTCAGGCGTGAACTTGACGGCGTTCGAGAGCAGGTTGTCGACGACCTGGCCCAGCCGAACGGCATCCGCGCGAACGGCGAGCGCCCCGTCGCCGCTCACGGAGATCGAGATCGACTTCCGACGGGCGTCGGGCTCGACCCGCTCGATGCTCTGCCTGACGATGTCGTCCACCGCGACGTCCTCGAGCTGCACCTCCACGCGGTCGGTCTCCGCCTGCTGCAGCAGAAGCAGGTCGTCGACGAGCCGTGTCAGCCGTTGCGCATTACGCTCGATCACGGTGAGGAACTCCAGACTCTGGTCGCCGAGCAACGCGACGTCGTCCTCCAGTAGCTCGGCGTAGCCGGCGATCGCCGCGAGCGGAGTGCGGAGCTCGTGCGAGACCGTCGCTACGAACTCGTCCTTCGCCAGGGCGGCAGCTCGTTCGCTCGTCGTCTCCCGGAGGGAGAAGATGCGTCCCATGAGGGCATCGCTGGCGCCTCGCACCGGCGCCGTGCGACCGACGAAGCTGCGTCCGCTCTGAGCGAGGGTGAAGTCCGCAACGTGCTCGCTCTCCGGGCTCAGCGCGACCGTCTCGATCATCTTGCGGTACGCGTCGGGTGAGGTCGTCGCGTACGACAGCCGTGAGATCCGCTCCCAGATACTTCCTTCTCGATCGAGCCCGACATCGGCCCAGAAGGCGCGCATCGCCGCGTTGGAGAACAGCACCTCACCCGCGAGATCGGTCATCAGGATCGCGTCCGTGGACGCGTCGAGAACGGAGCGGCTCTGCGCGAGGAGGAGCTCGCGCTCCACGGCTCCCGCGTGCTGGGCGGTTACGTCTTGGGCGGTTCCGAGCATCGACGCCGGCCCAGAATCGCTCATCACCACTTCGCCGCGGCCGTGGATCCAGCACATGGTCCCGTCCGGGCGCACAACGCGGTGGTCGACGGTGAACGGCGCCCCGACCTGGAACGCGCGTTCCACGATCTCCTTGGCCAACGCTCGATCCTCGGGGTGAAGCAGCGCGAGGTACGAGTCGTACGTGATCTCCGCGCCCCGCTCGACCCCGAAGATGCGGTAGAGCTCGTCCGACCAGGTGACGACATTCGCTGCGACGTCCCAGCTCCACGAGCCGATGTGGGCGACGGCCTGCGCATGCGCGAGCTCGGCGGTCCGGGCCTCGACCTTCTCCTCGAGCTCGGCCCAGGCAAGGCGAAGCTCCGCCTGCGCGCGCCGGCGCTCGCTCGTGAGCGCCGCCAGAGTCAGTGCGGTCGTTGCCGCGACCCCGACGAACGTCTGCGAGAGCAGAAGGTTCGTGTCTGGAGCGCCCTGGGCGAAAGGCCCCCGGCCACTGGCGGTGAGCGCCACTCCGATGCCGCACGCGAGCAGCGACGCCGTAACGGCGCCGAGCTGTCCGAGCCGGAGGGCGGCGCCAATCAGGAGAGGAAGCAGGAGGTAGGCGATCGGCGCGCTGCTCGTGAATGCCGCGAGCGCGAAGCCGGCGACCGCCGAAAGAACCACTGTCCCCTCGACAATCGGCCTGAGAAGACGCGGGCGACGAATGTTTGCGGCGACGACGAAGATCAACGATGCGACAAGGAGGTCGCCTCCCATGTCGCCGAGCCACCAGAGTCGCCAGGCCGAGTCGGTCGCAGCCGGCGGCAGCACTTGGCCGAGGCGCAGGCTCGCGACGCCGAACGTCGCGCTGACCATCGTCGAGGCGAGCCCGGCGAGTCCGACGAGCGCGGCGACGTCCCGGACGCGCTCGAGCGATGGGCGGAACCGAGCTGCGCGTAGGAGCGATGCCCCGACGACGGCCTCGAGCGTGTTTCCGGCGACGATGCCGAGCACCACCGGCACCGGCACGCCCGTCCGGACGTTGGCGGCCAACGCGCCGAACGCGACACCCGGCCACAGGCGAAACCCGCCGAGAACGAGCGCCGCGAGCGCGATCCCGGTCGGGGCCCAGACCGCGGTAATCGTGCTCGACTGGTACGCCAACGAAAGACCGAGCTTCGCAGCGCCGTAGTAGGCGACTGCCACAACGGCGATCAACAGCACGCGCCCGACGTGGCTGCTCGAATCGACGGTACGGAGTCTCACGGGCGTGGTATCGGCGCGTCTCCCCGTCGACCTGAGAACCCTCGGGCTGCGGCGCAGGCATCCTCTCTGAGTTCATGGCCGTACTGATCGCATCCAGCCTCCGCAAGGAGTTCTCCGGTTCGCCGCTTTTCGACGGTGTCTCGTTCACGCTGAACCGGCGCGATCGACTGGCGCTCGCCGGCCCGAACGGCGCGGGCAAGACGACGCTCCTGCGCGCGCTGATCGGCGAAACCTCGATCCAGGGCGGCGAGCTTGCGTTCGCGAAAGGAACGCGTATCGCGCTCCACGATCAGCGGCCACCGCGCCACCAACGGCTCACGCTGCGCGAGTACGCGCTGTCGGGCGCGGCTGATCTCGTCGCGATCGAGGACGAGCTACGGCGGCTGGAGCAGGCAATGGCCGACGGCGACCATGGGCCGCAGACGATGCGCCGCTACGCGGAGGCGCAGGCGCGCCTCGAGCACGCAGGCGGCTGGACCTGGCGCGAGAAGGCCGCTTCCACGCTGCGCGGTCTCGGATTTCGCGAGGCCGACCTCGACCGCTCGCTCGACACGTTCTCGGGCGGCGAGCTGACCCGCGCATCGCTGGCACGCGCGCTTGCCGGCGATCCGGATCTGCTCCTCCTCGACGAGCCGACGAACCATCTCGACGTCGACTCACTCGAATGGCTCGAGAACGAGCTCTCGTCGCTCGACGCCGCCATAGTGATCGTCGCGCACGACCGCTGGTTCCTCGAGGCGGTGACGACCGCCGTGCTCGAGCTCGACGGCGGTCGCTCGTTGTTCTTCGCGGGGCCATGGCACGCGTGGCGACGCGAGAGGGCCGCACGAGCCATGGCCGCCGCCAAGACCGCCGAGCGCGTTGGCGAGGACATCGAGCGGCTTGAGCGCTTCGTCGAGCGGTTCCGCTACAAGAAGTCGAAGGCCAAGCAGGCCCAGGCGAAGCTGACCCAGATCGGGCGCCTGGAACAGGAGCGCAAGAAAGCCGCGGGCGAGCTCGCGAGCCTTACCAAGCGCCGGCGAACCCTCGGCTTCGAGTTCCTGAAGCCTGCGCGCACCGGCCGTATTGTGCTCGACGCAGAGCGTATGTCGGTCTCGGCGGGCGACAAGCAGCTGCTGAGCGGCGGCACGCTCGTGCTGGAACGTGGCGAGCATGTCGCGCTCGTCGGCCCGAATGGCTCCGGTAAGACGACGCTGCTCGAGACGATCCTCGGCAACCTCGAAGCAGACGCGGGCTCGATCAAGCTCGGGCACGGGGTCGAGCCGGCGTACTTCTCGCAGCACGAGGTGGAGCTCGACGAGCGCGGGACGGTGCTCGAATGCGCGATGACGATGACGGGGCTGCAACGGCCGCAGGCTCAGGCGCTCCTCGGGCGCTTTCTCTTCTCCGGCTGGTCGGAGCACGAGAAGCAGGTGACCTCACTGTCCGGAGGCGAGCGGCGCAGGCTCGCGCTCGCCGTGGTCGTCGCATCCGGCGCCAACCTGCTCGTGCTCGACGAGCCGACGAACCATCTCGACCTCGAGAGCCGCGAGGCGCTGGAGGCGGCACTCGAGGCGTTTCCCGGCACGGTGCTGCTCGTGTCGCACGATCGCGCGCTGCTCGACGCCGTCGCCGAGAGGACCGTGGCGATCGAAGAGACGTCGCTCGTCTCATACGACGGTGGCTGGGCCGATCTCGTCCGTTCGCGAGCAGAGACGCGCGACGCGGTGCTCGAACCAACGCCGACAGTCACGCGCAAGCCGAAGGTGGAACGTGCGAAAAAGGAGCGGCCGCGGCCGAGCGAGTTGGACCGCGCCGAGGCCCGGGTCGGCGAGCTGGAACGGCGCGTCGCAAGCCTCGAGGCGAAGCTCGCGCAGGACTGGACGGACATGGACGTTCTCACCGCCCACCGGACCGCAAGAGACGAGCTGAAGCAGGAGCTCGCGCGCTGGGAGGAGCTGTTCGAAACAACGCACAAAGACGTGTGACTTTTGCAACGGTGACTGTCCCTCGACTGTCCCTCGACTGTCACGTGACAGTCGAGAGGGTGTGACGCCCGCCGGCCCTGCGGCGTAAGGAGGAAGTGCAGACCGTGACGCTCGACGCCCCCGGCATACGCACTACCTCGCCCCCGAGCTTCGCGGTCGCAGCCGAGGCGCATCTCGACGACGTCTACGGCTATCTGCTCTACCTGAGCCGCAACGCGACGCTCGCCGAGGACCTAACGGGGGAGACGTTCGAGAAGGCGTTTCGCCTCTGGCGCCGGTTCGATCCGCGACGCGGGAATGCAAAATCCTGGCTCCTGAGCATCGCGAGAACGACCGCGCTCGATTGGTTTCGTGCCGAGGAGCGCCGCCGCCGGCGCGAGGAACGCGTCGCCGCACCAGACCTGCACGAGGACACGATCGGCGAAGGGCTCTCACCCGAGCTCGAAGCCGCTCTCGCGACCCTGACCGCCGGCGAGCGCGAGGTAATCGCCCTGCGCGTCCTGCTCGACCTGGACGGCGACACGGCCGCACGCGTGCTCGGGATCAGCCCGACCGCGTGCTCGACCCGGCTCAGCCGGGCCCTGAAGCGACTCGAGGAGAGGATGACCGATGACAGCCGCTGAGCTCACGGCGCAGATCCGCGCCGCGAAGCCGATGGCTCCCGACGGATTGCGTGCCCGCGTGCAAGCGATCGCCACGACTGAGCCGGCGCTTGCCTTCGAGGCCCGGCTCCGGCAGCGGATCCAGATGCCACGCCTGCGCATGGTTCTACCCGTGGCCGCCGCGACTGCGGTTGCCGCCACCGCCGCGATCGCTCTCATCCACCCGCACGATCACCAACAGACCGTCCTTTCCGCTAGGCGGCCGGCGACGGGCGAGCACGGGAGAGCGCTAGGCACCATTACGACCACGGCGACTGATTCCGCACAGGCCGCTCCCTCGTTCAAGACGGCCGCGCCGGTACCGGCCGGTGGGCGCGCAACCCGCTACGAGGCGCAGCTGACGATCTCGGTCAAGAACGGCAACGCGCTCTCGGAGGCAACCACGCGAGCGCAGTCGATCGCGCGCGACCTCGGCGGCTATGTCGTGAATGTCTCGTTCGCATCAGCCGAGGCGGGTAACTCGTCCCTCACGCTCCGCGTACCGACGGCTCGCGTGCAGGACTCGCTCACCCAACTGGCAGCGCTCGGTCGCGTGGTCGCGCAGCAGGCGCAGATCGAGGATCTCCAGGCAACGCTCGATCAGCTCGCGCGCCGGATCATGGTCCTCCGCGCCCGCGTCGCCCACATCACAGCCCTGCTCACCGACACGAGCCTGACGAGCGTCCGCAGAGCCGAGCTCGAAGCTCAGCGCACCGAGCTGCAGAACGAACTCCGCGGCACGCGCCAGACCCGGTCCGGGACGGCCGGCGAGGCACGCTACGCAACGATCCAGTTGCAGCTGCAAACGGCTGCGAAGGCAATCGCGGCGCCACCATCCCGCGCGAATCGCATCCTCCATCAGGCGGGCCGAATCCTGGCGTGGGAAGGTGCAGCGCTGCTCTACGTGCTCGTGATCGCGGGTCCGCTCGCAGTCGTCGCTATGGCGTTTGCACTCGCCGGGCGTACACGGCGGCGCGGCCAGGAAACGCGGCTGCTCGCCCGCAGCTAACCGGGCGCGAGGGCCGCAGCGAGCAGCGACTGCAGCTCGCGCTTCCCGACCGCGCCCGGCGCGTGGCTGATGATGTGGCCAGTCGGATCGAGAACGTACGTCTCTGGCACGCCTGTCACACCCCAGCGATTCGAGGCGTGGCCGTCACCGTCGTGCAGCGCGACGAAGTCGCTGCCGTACTTGCGCAGAAGCGCGCGCCCGTCGCCGGCGAAGTCGTGGTAGTCCAGCGCGACGAACTGGATGCGTCCAGCGTACGCCCGAGCGGCGGCAGAGAGAAGCGGCGCCTCATCCTTGCAGGGGCCGCACCACGAAGCGAAGACGTTGACGATCGTCGGCCGTCCGGCCAGGTCGGCGACCGAGACCTCTCCGCGCGCCACTGCACTCCGCAAGCGGCTCGACGCGCCCAGCGACCTCGGCCAGATCGGTCGCAACTGGAAGTCCGGCGCCGAGGGATGCTTGCCAGCGGCGATCTCGCTCACGAGCGTCGCGCCGGAGTCGTGCCGTACGACCCGCCAGATCAGCAGCCCGAGCAGCGCGACGACGAGCCCGACCGCCGCCACCTGCGCGACACGAAGGATCACGACGGCGGTGCGAGCGCCGCGATCAGCGCCTCCGCGACGACGCGCAGGGGTCGGCCCGAGACCTGACTCGCCTTACGCAGCCGTGCGTAGGACTCCTGCTCGGTGAGCCCGTCGCGTTCCATCAGCAGACCCTTCGCACGCTCAATGACCTTCCGAGCCGCGAGCGCCTCGGCGAGGGAATCAGCCTCTTGACGAAGTTCGACGAGCTCCGCGTGACGCGCGCGCGCAGTCTCGATCGCGGGCAGCAGATCGGTTTCGCGGAACGGCTTGACGAGGTAGCCGAACACTCCAGCCTCGACCGCTCGTGAGACGAGCTCCTGCTCGCCGTAGGCCGTGACCATCACGATCGGGATCGGGCGCTCATCGAGGATCTGCCGCGCCGCCTCGATACCGTCGAGCTTCGGCATCTTGACGTCGAGCAGCGCGAGATCGGGCTCGATGGTGCGCGCGAGCGCAACCGCCTCCTCGCCGTCACGCGCCTCGGCGCACACATCGAATCCCACGCGCTCGAGCATCGCCCGCACGTCGAGCCGGATGATCGTCTCGTCCTCGGCGACCAGGATCCGCATGCACCGAGTCTAGGCGCGGGCGCCTGGCAATGCGCCGAAGCGCGCCAGCCGTGGCGGGACGAGCCAGGTCAGGAGCACAGGCTTGAGCCGGCCCGCCAGCGCGGACGGATCCTGCAACGCGATTGCCCTCGCTTCCTCCAGGCCGAGGGCGTAGACGCATGCGCCGCGAAACGCGACGTCGTCCTGGTCGACGACCGGGCCGTTCGCCAGCAGCACACCCGATTCCCTCTGCACCTGAATGTGCGCGATGTGCTCGGCCTGGATGCGTTCGAGCTCGTGCTCGGGGAGGTTGGGCGCGTCGGCCGGCCTGCGGAGGAGCACGACGGTGAACGAGTCGAAGTCCATGTCTCTACGACGATCGGGCCGGCGAGAAATCGACCGGGAACACGACCTCCGCCCGCAGACCCCCGTCGTCGACGAGTGTCAGCGACCCTCGGAGCTCGTCGCCCACCAGCGCGCGGACGATCGACAGCCCGGTCCCGTCGAGCGAACCCGCCATCCCACCTCCATCGTCCGCGATCGAGAGGACAGCGGCAGACTCGCGACGTAGGAGCCCGATGGCGACGTGTCGTCCCCCGTGCTCGAGTGCGTTGCCGAGCAGTTCGCTGAACACGAGAGCGAGAGCTGTCGCCCGCTGTCCCTCGAGCTCCACCGCGTCGAGCTCGGCCGTCACCTCGGTGCCGGACACAAGCCCCTGCACGAGCGTTGCGCGCAGCCGTTCGAGCAGCTCCGCCAGATCGACGGTGTCCTCGCGATGCTCCGTGAGCACCTCGTGCACGGCGGCGATTGCGAGAATCCGGTTGACGGAGTCGCCGAGCGCCTTCCGCGGATCGACACCGTCAACCCGCGCCTGCAATCGCAGCAGCGAGGCGACGGTCTGCAGGTTGTTCTTCACGCGGTGGTGGATCTCTTGCGCGAGCACGCCGCGGAGGGCCATTCGGCCGTGCTCCAACGCCACCGCCGCGTGGTGGGCGATCGCCTGGAGAAGAGCACGGTCGTCGTCGGAAAACGGCGTGTCGCGATCGCAGACAAGTTCGCCGATGCGCCTCCCCTTCCAACGAAGCGGCGTCCGCACAGCGTGCGCTCCGGCCCGGCCCTCGGGCCAGGCGATCCGCCCGTCATCGAGGACGAGCGCCGCGCCGGTGGCGCCGAGTGAGTCGACCGTCGTCTTGACGATCGCCTCGAGCGACTCCTCCAGATAAAGAGATTCGGAGACCGCCTCCGAGATCCGCGCCAGCGCCTCGAGCTCGTGGACGCGGCGCTGCGCGTCCGCGTACAGCTTCGCGTGCTCGATCGTCTGCGCCACCTGTGAGGCGATCGCGACGAGCAGCTCGATCTCGGCCTCGGTGAACGCGCGCGGCTCGATCGTCCGGACGTTGAGCGCGCCTTCGAGCTTCTCGCGCGCGAGGATCGGCACGGCGAGGATCGACTCGTACTCGTCCTCGCGCAGGTTCGGGAACTCCTTGAAGCGCGGATCGAGATGGGCCTTCGACGGGAGCATGACCGGCGATCGCTCCGCAGCCGCTACACCGGTGATCCCCTCGCCGGGGCGCATCCGCGGCCGCCTGGTCAACTCTGTCACCGCCGTGCCGTGCGTTGCGCGGAGGACGAGCTCGCCGGCGCGCTCGTCGTAGAGGTAGACGAAGCAGGCGTCGGTCCCCAGCGCCCCGGCGACCTTGTGCGCCACGAGCTCGAGCACCTCTTGCAGGTCGAGGGACGAGTTGACCGCAGCGATCGTCTCGGTAAGCAGGCGCAGGTGCCGGGCCGACTGATCCATGGCTAGGTCAGGTAGGACAGGACGACGACGCCGGCGATCGGCACCGCGAGCGTCAGGGTAAAGGTGAACCAGCCGACGACGACGAGCCGCCGACGGGTCGCGGGAGCGTGCTCGGACTGCTCGCGGGTCTCGCGCTGCAGCCGCGGCCCGAGAACGAAGTCGTGGAAGAGAGCGCCGACGCAGAGCAGGACAACAAGGACCGACTTGGCGATCAGCCAGCGATCGAAACCGGTGTGCAACGCGGCGCGATCGAACCCTCCGTGGCGATCTGTGAGCCAGAGGCCGGAGAGGATCGCAACTCCCATCGCACTCCACCCCAGGGGACGCCAACGCCGCCCGAGCTTGCGCAAGGCCGTCGCCCGCGCCTCGCCCTCGAGCGTCCTGATCGCCGGCACGCCGACGAAGACCAGCGCGACCGTACCGCCGAGCCACACCGCAGCCGAGAGCAAATGGACGGTCCGGAGCAGCGTGGTCACGGTGTCAGGCTAGATGGTTGGGTATTCACTACGTGGATCGCCCGTACTACGATCGCAGTCGTGGTGCCGTGACCTTCGACAGCTGGCTGCTCGCTCTCCACCTTCTGTCTGCGGCCGCGCTCGTGGGGGCTGTCACGATCTTCTGGATCCTGGTCATCGCCGTTCGAAGACTCGACGAACCGACGAAGGTCCAGGCATTCGAGCCACTGATGCGGATCGGTAGCGTCGCTGTGATCGCTGGCTCGCTCGGAACGATCGTCCTCGGCGTATGGCTTGCGATCACGCTCGTTGCGTACCACCCGTGGGACGGCTGGGTGATCGCGGCGATCGTGCTGTGGGCGATCGCCTTCGAGGTCGGTAGGCGTAGCGGACAGGAATACGATCTCGCCTTCAGTCACGCCCGGAAGTCAAGTGACGACGGCCGAACCGGCTCGGACGCCGAGCTCGCCAAGCTCTGCCGGCCGCGCCTCGGGCTGATCTACCACATCATCGCGTCCGCAGCGATCCTCCTCATCCTGCTCGACATGATCTGGAAGCCGGGCGCCTGATGCTCGCCTCGATCCGTCCCGACAGCTGGAACTTCCCGCTTCTGCTGCACGTTTTCGGCGCGATGGTGCTCGTCGGCGCCGTCGCCGCGGGAGTCGTCGCGGAGTTCGTCTCGACACGAGGTGAGGAAGCGGCGCTGCTTCGACGGCTCGCGTTCCGCATCTTCCTGCTGGGCGCATTGCCGGCGTACATCGTCATGCGCGTGGGTGCCCAATGGCTTTACAGCAAGGAGTTCCCCGACTCGTCGAACGATCCGACGTGGATCGGAATCGGCTTCCCGATTGCCGACGCCGGGGGTCTCGTGCTTTTCATCTCGATCGTCCTCGCAGGCATCGCGTCGTGGAAATCGAAACGCCGCCTGGGCACGGCCGCGGGCGTGCTCGCGGCAATCACGCTCGTCGGTTGGCTCGTCGCGATCTGGGCGATGGGCGCGAAGCCGTAGAAGACGCACAGTTCCCGCACGGCATTCGTCGCACAACGACCACGGGCTCCCTTACCAGGAGCCCGCGATCGGCCGTCAGAAGCAAGGGTTGCCGCTCGCCTTGCGGCTCACCCTGCTGGCGAGATCATGGGCCATCCGCCGGACAATGTCCAGCCCCATCCGTCAACAACCGCTACCTGCGATCGGCGCGCACCGGGACGAGCTGTCCCAGTTCGATGCGCGAGTCGAAGCGAGGGGTCGCAGGAACCTCCACGACGCTCGCGTTTCGTTCTTCTTTCGCCCGGTAGACGGCGACATCGGCGCGCTTCAAGGCCAGCTCGGGAGTCGTGCCGCCATCGATGAGCGTCCCCCCGACCGAGGCAGTCGCCCCGATCTCGCACCCGCCGTCGAAGACGAATGCGCGGTCGGAGATCACGCTCCGCAGCCGTTCGCCAACCTCACCAAGCGCCGGCACACCGTCGATGTCCGGGGCGAGCGCGATCAGCTCGTCGCCGCCCCACCGCGCAACGACGTCCATACCTCGTAGACCGCCAACGAGCCGGTTGACCGCCTCGGCGAGCACCCTGTCGCCGACGTCGTGACCGTGGACGTCATTGACCTGCTTGAAGTGATCGATGTCCACGAGGAAGAGACCCGCCGGTCGACCGCCGCGGGCGATCCGCGCATGCTCGTGAGCCAGCGCCTCCTCGAATGCCAGCCGGTTCGGAGCGCCGGTGACAGCGTCGGTCCGTGCGACTTCGCGCTCACGTTCCAGAAGACGTCCTTGAATGACATGCGCACGCTCGGCGAGCGCTAGGCCGAGGAGGAGTGTGGCGAGACCCAGGACCGCGACGAGTGGCGACGTGCCCCGTGCCGCGACGAAGACGGTGATGATCGGGATCGACAGAGCGGCCTCGATGACTTCCGTCGTCGCCCCAACCCGAAGCGCATGACCCGCCGGCCGGATCACAAGGCATCGCGCGTCCCCCGCAAGGGTTTTCGTCAGGCGAGATCCCGCGGTGACCGCCGCCCGGAAGGGCCGTCACCGCGGGGCTACGTAGACAAGAGGGCGAGACTAGAGAGCGCCCAGGTACCGCTCGAGCTCCCACTGGGAGACCTGAACGCGGTACTCGTCCCATTCCTTGCGCTTTAGCTCGACGTAGCGCGGGAAGATGTGGTCCCCGAGCGCCTTTTTCAGCAACTCCGAGCCTGCGAGCTCCTCCGTCGCCTCGCCGAGCGAGCCGGGCAACGCGACGATCCCCCGCTCGACACGCTCTTCCGGGGTCAGCCGATAGAGGTTCGTGGTCATCTCCTCGGGAAGCTCGTACCCACGCTCGATCCCTTCGAGGCCGGCATGCAGCAGCGCCGCGAACGCGAGGTACGGGTTGCACGCAGGGTCGGGACA
>JBBQPW010000047.1:0-12011 GCA_038216845.1 Gaiellales bacterium
GAACTTCATCGCGCTCGGACTGACTGGGTACCTGTTCGTTGATATCTACGGCAACCCCGGGACACCCGAGGTCCCGAGCGTCCCGGACATTCACCTGTCGTTCCTGCGCGGGATTCCGCTCGTCGGAGACGTCTTCGGACAGCTCAACCTCCTCACCTGGGTCGCTCTTGTCCTGGTCGTCGTCTCCGCGGTCGTGGTCTTCCGTACTCCCGTTGGGCTCAGGCTGCGGGCTGTGGGCGAATTTCCTCGTGCAGCGGAGACCGTCGGCATCTCGGTGTTTGTGACCCGCTACGCCGCGGTCGTCGCATCAGGCATGCTTGCGGCCGCCGGCGGCGCCTATCTCTCCATCGGCTTTGTCGACTCCTTCAACCAGAACATGACCGCAGGACGTGGATTCATCGCGCTCGCAGCCCTCATCTTCGGAAACTGGCGACCGCTCGGCGCAGCGGGCGCGTGCCTGCTGTTCGGCTTCTCGACGGCCCTTGCGCAACGCCTGGCGGTCTACTCGCAGCACGGAGGCATCCAGATCGACGTGCTGTTCCAGGCCCTACCGTATGTCCTGACCCTCGTCGCGGTCGCCGGTGTGATCGGCCGCTCAATCCCTCCCGCAGCAGTTGGCCAGCCCTACCGCAGGCAGTAGCAGCCGCCCCGGTGGGAACGCTCGGGCGACGTGGTCCGCGATCTTCGCCGTGCTCTCGGCCGCCACGATGCCACTCGCGATCGCGGGCACTCGCTATGCGCGGTCATACAGGCTGCTCGACGCCGGCTACGCAATTCCGCTCGGCCTCGCCCTTGGGATCGCAGCGCTCGCTGCCGCACGCGTCGCACGGCGGCGCGACGAGCAGAGCCTCGGGCGCCTCGGCGGCACGCGCGTCGCCCGATTCGGACGCATCGTCGGAACAGTCGGCATCTGCCTCGCGCTGACGGCACTGCTCTCGCTCGGTGTCTACGAGTTCCTGCAGTACCTCGCCTCCAGGAACTGACGGGCGTCCAATAGGTTGTCTACACTGGCCCGGCATGTTCGAGATAGGCGCAAGCTTGCGCGAGGCCCGAACGCGGCAGGGGCTCGACTTTCCGGAGATGGAGCAGCGGACGAAGGTCCGGGCTAAATACCTGCGCCTGCTCGAGGAAGAGGGATTCGACCAGCTTCCTGCGCACACCTACATCAAGGGATTCCTTCGTACCTATGCGGAGACGCTCGGCCTCGACGGCGGGCTCTATGTCGACGAGTACAACTCGCGCTTTGTCGCGGGTGAGGAGGAGACCCTCCTCCGCGCACGACGAGCACCGAGAGAGGCTCCGCGCGGACGCTCACGCCGGCGGGAGCGTCGCGAGTCCCGCGTCGTGGTCGCCGCGCTCGTCGTCATCGTCCTCGTGACTGCTCTTGTCATCGCCGCCTGGAAATTCGGCGGTCCAGGAGCCCCGCAGGTGCAAAACCTGTCGAGCCCGAATGCGCCGGCCTCACGAACCACGCCCGCCGCGGTCATCGTGGTCAAGGCGGTTCACGGCGCCTCGTTCGTGGAGATCCGCGCGCGCAGCCGATCCGGAAAGCCTCTCTTCCAGGGGACGCTTACGCGAGGCGAGTCTCAGCGCTTCGGAGCGCGCGCGCTGTGGCTCTCGCTGACGTCTCCGAAGAACGTCGTCGTCACCGTTTTTGGGCGCAGGTGGACGATTCCACGCGGCGGGCAGTTCGAGATCTCGTTGCCGGCGCGCACCGGTTGAGCCGCCCACAGGCGGCGATCGTCGTCACCGGCTCCGAGCTCGTACGCGGCGACCGGACCGATCTCAACGGCCCGTTCTACGCGCGCGAAGCGCTGCGGCTCGGGCTCGATCCGATGCGAATCGCGATCGTCGGCGACCGCCCCGACGACCTGCTGGAGGCCATCACCGAGGGGCTCCGCGCCGACGTACTACTCGTGTCGGGGGGGCTTGGCCCGACGCACGACGACCGCACGGTCGAGATCGTCGCAGCCGCGGTCGGATGTCCGCTCGTCGTGCACGCCGCGCTCGAGGAAGAGATCGGGGAGGTCTCGCGCTCGTTCGCCACCCGGATGCGCCGGCCGTTCACCGACTTCGCACCAGGCGTGACGAAGCAGGCGACGATTCCCGAAGGCGCGGTTTCGCTCGGTCTTGCGGGGACGGCGCCCGGACTGGTCCTCGACACCGGCTCCTGCGTCGTCATCGTGCTGCCCGGGCCGCCGAGCGAGCTGCAACGCTTGTGGTCGCGCGCGCTCGAGACGGAGGCAGTCAAGCGCGTCCTCGCACGCACCGTCGTGCCAACGCGCCGTGTTCTCCGTGTCTACGGTGTCAGCGAGTCGGCGGTCGCACGTGCGCTCGACGATGCCGGCGGCGACGGGAACGGAGTCGAGGTCACGATCTGCGCGAGGGACTTCGAGCTCCACGTCGATATCGTCGCCGAGCCCGGGGCGGAGGCCGGAGCCGAGGCGCTCACCGCGCGTCTGCGTGCTCCGCTCGCCGAGCACGTCTTCTCGGAGGACGAGGTGCCGATCGAGGAGCTCGTCCTCGCCGCGTGTCGACGACGGCAATGGACACTCGGAACCGCCGAATCGTGCACTGGTGGGATGGTCGCCGCCCGACTCACCGATGTTGCCGGTTCGAGTGATGTGTTCCGCGGCGGAGTCGTCGCATACGCAAACGACATCAAGGAGCAGGAGCTGGACGTTCCGGCCGAGCTCCTCGCCGCACATGGAGCAGTCTCGGCCGAAATCGCTGCGGCGATGGCGCACGGCGCGAGGCAACGGCTCGGCGTCGATGTGGCCGCGTCCGTCACGGGCGTCGCAGGTCCGGGCGGTGGCACGCCCGAGAAGCCCGTCGGGCTCGTCTTCCTGCACGCTGCCGGCCCCGACGGAGACCTGGCGCAGCAGTTCGAGATGCCGCGCGACCGTGACTGGATCCGCTCGCGCGCGACGGTCGCCGCGCTTCACCTCCTCCGTCGTTTGCTGCTGCCCGCCGCCTGACACGGCCGCCGCCTGGCAGTGCACGGGCCAGGCAGTGCACAGTTGGCGCAGAGTCGGCACAGAGCTGTATGAGGAGTGCGGCTAGATTGATCGAAAGAACGACGCCGTCCGATCCCGCTGCTTATCTATCGAGTTCGCAAAGGCTGCATATCTCTCGAGCTCGCAGACACATTCCAGGAGGCTGAACCGATGAATCGCGAAGAGGCTCTCGACGCCGCGCTAGGCCAGATCGAGCGACAGTTCGGCAAGGGGTCGGTCATGAGGATGAACGACCAGGCCCATGTCCTGACCGGCGCTATCTCCACCGGATCGCTCTCACTCGATCTCGCTCTCGGCATCGGCGGTCTCCCACGGGGCCGCGTCGTCGAGGTGTTCGGCCCCGAGTCATCGGGCAAGACGACGCTCGTCTACCACGTGATCGCGGAGGCACAGCGACGGGGCGGGATCTGCGCCTTCATCGACGCCGAGCACGCAATGGATCCGCAATACGCACGGCGAATCGGCGTGAATATCGACGAGTTGCTCGTATCGCAGCCGGACACCGGCGAGCAGGCGCTCGAGATCACCGAGCTGCTCGTGCGGTCGGGTGCGCTCGATGTCGTCGCGGTCGACTCGGTCGCTGCCCTGACACCGAAGGCGGAGATCGAGGGCGAGATGGGCGATGCGCACGTCGGCCTACAGGCGCGACTCATGAGCCAGGCGCTGCGGAAGCTCGCAGGGACGCTCAACCGGACGGACACGATTTGCCTCTTCACGAACCAGCTCCGCGAGAAGATCGGCGTCATGTTCGGCAGCCCCGAGACGACCCCCGGTGGCCGGGCGTTGAAGTTCTACGCGTCGGTGCGGCTCGATATTCGGAGAATCGAAACCTTGAAGGACGGCACGGAGGCCTTCGGCAACCGCGTCCGCGTGAAGGTCGTGAAGAACAAGGTCGCCCCGCCGTTCAAGCAGGCCGAGTTCGACATCATCTACGGCACCGGCATCTCGTGGGAGGGGTCGGTCGTCGATGTCGCGCTGGAGAAGAAGATCATCCAGAAGTCGGGGTCGTACTTCAGCTTCGGCGACGAGCGGCTCGGCCAGGGGCGGCAGAACGCAACCGCCTTCCTGACTGAGAACCCGGATCTGGTGCAGGCCATCCTCGCAAGGATCCAGGCCGAGGCTCCACCGGAGCAGACGGTGTCTGCGCGTCTCCTGCCTGCGGGCGAAACTGCGAAACCGATCGCCGCGCCGGAGGCTGTCTCGGCTGCTGTCGAGGAGGACGAGCCGAGTAAGAACGGCGCGTCCGTCGGTGAGCCCGTCACGGCTTAAAACTCGAATCAGAATGAAGCCTTGTGTCGGCGTGGCGTGCTGTACACCCACGCTGCTGCGTCCTCAGTCGCGTCAATACCTTCGGGTATTGACGCTCCCTGCGTCCTTGCATCGCACGCGCCCATCCCGCCCCGGCAACGAAACGTCATTCTGATTCGAGTTCTTAGACCACATTGCACGGCGGAGATGCAGGCATGACGGCGGTGGTCCCCGTGGTGACATGCGTACGCAGGGCCGGAGCGGGGCGTGTCGCAATCGAGCTAGACGGTTCGCCCTGGCGGGTTCTTCCGGTTGAAGCAGCCGCCCGGTCAGGCCTCGATGTCGGAGTCCTCGTCGATCGACCGCGCGCCCGACGGGTACGAACCGAGCTTCGCCGCTCTGCGGCGCTCGCCATCGCGGCCCGATCGCTTCGCTACGGCGATCACTCTCGCCAGTCACTTTCCGAGCGCCTTGGCCGGAGTGGCGTCGATGCCGCAGCCGGCGAAGAGGCGCTGGGGACACTCGAGCAACTGGGCCTCCTCGATGATGCCCGGACGGCGCAGGCTCGCGTAGCAGCGCTCGTAGAGCGGGATGCGGGCGATCTCCTGATCGGGGCTGACCTCGAGCGACGGGGCTTCACGCCCAACGACGTGGCTGAGGCGATGGCAACGATCGAGCCCGAAGCAGCGCGCGTCCAACGGATCGTCGACCAGCATGGTGCAAGCCCGCGGACACTCCGTCGCCTGCTCGCCAAAGGCTTCGGCGTGGACGCACTCGAGGCGCTCATTGCAGACGAGCAGCCGAACGAGTTAGGATGAGCGAGCTTCACCCGACATTTCACCTGCACAGGACGTTTTCTGAATCGTGTCGCCAACTCCGACCCTTCCAACCTTCCGCAACCAGGGACATCCACGTGGTGGATGCCCTCGGGGGGACCCAGGCTCTGAGCTGATCGCAGCGCGATTCCGGACCGCCTGAAGGGCGGAGTGCCGGATGTGAGCAACCGCGGCCGAGGCTGCGGACAACCGAACCTCATGCGGAGGAGTCGAGATGCTCACGATCGTCGCGCTGCTGATCGGAATCGTCGTCGGTGGCGCTGCGGCCGCACTCGGACTGCGAAGCTTCAGCGGGACGCGACTACGCGCGGCTGAAGAAACGCGACGGCAGCTCCTCGCAGACGCGGAACGTCAGGTGGAGACTCGCCGGCGCGAGGCCGAGGTCGAGGAGCGGGAGCGCGCGGTCAAGCTTCGAGCCGAGATCGAGACGGAGGTTCAGGATCGACGGGTCGAGATCGCGAAGGTCGAGGAGCGGGTGGTCCGCATCGAGGCAGACGTCGAGCGGAAGCTCGTCGAGCTCGAACGCCGGGAGCAAGGTGCGGCGGATCGCGAGACACACCTGAAACAGCTCCAGGACGACGTGAAGAGTGCGAAGCAGCAGGCGCTCGACGAGCTCGAACGGGTCTCAGGGATGACAAACGGTGAAGCACGGCGTCTGCTGCTAGAGCGGTCCGAGGATCTCATCCGCCATGAGCTCGCCCGAAACGTCCGCCAGCTCGAGGAGGAAGCGCGAGCCGATGCCCGTCGCCGCGCCCGAGCTCTCGTCGCCGACGCTCTCCAGCGGGTTGCGGCCAGCCACACAGCCGAGACCACGGTGACCGTCGTGGAACTTGCGTCGGACGACATGAAAGGTCGGATCATCGGCCGTGAAGGGCGCAACATCCGTGCTCTCGAGCATCTCACCGGCGTCGACTTCATCATCGACGACACCCCGCATGCGGTCGTCCTTTCCTCATTCGACGGGCTTCGGCGCGAAATCGCCCGCCTGACGCTCACGAAGCTGATCGAGGACGGCCGCATCCACCCGGCGCGCATCGAGGAGATGTACTACCTCTCGAAGGCCGAACTCGAGGAGCACGTGACCCAGGCCGGTGCGCAGGCCGTTTTCGAGGCGAACTGCGGCGAGTTCCACGAGGAGATCGTCAAGGTTCTCGGCAGGTTGCGGTACCGGACGAGCTACGGCCAGAACGTTCTCAAGCACACGCTCGAGGTCGTCCACCTCGTTGGCATCATGGCAACCGAGCTCGGTGCCAGCTCGAAAACCGCGAAGCGTGCCGCAGTGCTGCACGATCTCGGGAAGGCGATGACGCACGAGGTGGAGGGGTCGCACGCCGCGATCTCCGGACAGCTCGCAAAGCGCTACGGCGAGACGCCGGGCGTCGTTCACGCGATCGAGGCGCACCACTATGAGGTTCAACCGCAGACCGTCGAAGCGGTCCTCTTGATCGCTGCCGATGCGATATCGGCATCTCGGCCCGGTGCGCGGGGCGAGAGCTTAGAGCACTACATTCGGCGTCTCGAGTCACTCGAGGAAATCGCGATGGCAAAGCCTGGGGTTGCGAAGGCCTATGCGCTCCAGGCGGGCCGCGAGATTCGCGTCATGGTCGAGCCTGGGGAGGTTGACGACGACGCTGCGACACTCCTCTCGTTCGAGATCGCGCGCGAGATCGAGGATCGGCTCGAATATCCCGGTCAGGTCAAGGTGATCGTCATCCGCGAATCGCGTGCGATCGAGGTCGCGAAATGACCCGCGGTTAGACTGCCGGGCGTGAAGCGGTACCACGTCACGACGTTCGGTTGCCAGATGAACGCTCACGATTCGGAGCGGATCAAGGGCATGCTGGAGTCGATCGGGTTGGGCGAGGCAACTGTTTCGGCTGACGCTGACGTGCTCGTGTTCAACACGTGCACCATCCGCGAGAAACCCGATACCCGCCTGGCCGCGTATCTCGGTGATGCCGGCGCCCGCAAACGGCTCGATCCCGAGCTCGTGATCGCGGTCGGTGGCTGCTTCGCGGAGGCTCAGCGGCAGCGGATCTTCGAGCTGTATCCCTTTGTCGATGTCGCCTTCGGGCCCGGGTCCATACCGCATCTCGGAGAATGGATCGGCGCGGGGGGCGAGGGCGTGTCGCGCGGGCGATTCGGAACGCACGAGCACTTCGCCGGGCATCTGCCCGCACATCGCGCACGAGCGTTTCAGGCCTGGGTCCAGGTCTCGATGGGGTGCAACTCGAAGTGCGCCTACTGCATCGTCCCGGCAGTACGTGGGCGCGAGCAGAGCCGGCGGCCCGGCGACATCGTCGCCGAAGTAACGAATCTGGCAGCGGACGGCGTGTCAGAGGTCACGTTGCTCGGACAGAACGTCAACTCGTGGGGCCGCGATCTGGCGCCTGACATCAGGACGGAGTTCGGTGAGCTGCTCCGCGCCTGCGACGCCGTCCCAGGCATCGAGCGGATCCGGTTTACGAGCCCGCACCCGAAAGACTTCCGTGCACCCGTGATTTCGGCCATCGCGGAGTGTGACGCAGTGTGCGAGCACGTTCACCTACCGCTGCAGTCGGGCTCTGAGCGGATCCTGAAGGCGATGCGGAGGACATACACGCCGGATCGGTACCTCGCGCTGGTGGAGCGCCTCCGTGACGCGGTGCCCGATCTCGCCCTCGGAACAGACATCATTGTCGGCTTCCCGGGTGAGTCCGACACAGATTTCGAGGAGACCCTCGGGCACGTCGAGCGGGTTCGGTTCGACAGTGCTTTCACGTTCATCTACTCGCCGCGCGCCGGAACCGAGGCCGCTTCGATGGCGGACCAGGTGTCGGACAGCGAGAAGCACGCCCGACTCGAGCAGCTCGTCGCTGTCGTCCAGCGGATCGCAGCCGAACGGAATGCGGATCGCATCGGCACTGTCGAGGAGGTATTGGTCGAGGGAACCAGCCGCACCGACCCAGACCTCCTGCGCGGGCGCACCCGACGCAACACGATGGTGAACTTCGCGGGTTCCGCCTGCGCCGGCGACCTTGTCGACGTGGTTATCGAGAGCGCCACATCGACCACCCTCCGAGGTCGCGCAACATCGCTGGTAGCCGCCTGAGGTCGACGCCGCGCAGGACGAATGACACAGTCCTGGCACGAAGTCGTCTCCCACTCGTGCGTGTTTTCGGACTAGCATCGAAAGCGGGAGGTGGGCCGGGGTGCCCCTGACCACCGCCGAAACGGACCTGTCGAGAACCGTCGTGGCGATTTTCGGCCCCACGGCGTCCGGGAAGACCTCGGTTGCCGAGGCTGTCGCGGATCGGCTCGGGACGGAGGTCGTGTCGGCGGACGCCATGCAGGCCTACAAGGGACTGCCCCTCCTGACGAACCAGCCGTCGCGCGCGACGCGGCTCGTAGGGATCTGGCCGCTGTCCCATGAAGGGTCCGTGGGCGAGTATCAGCGCCTGGCTCAGGCGGCGATCGACGAGCTTGTTTCCGCGCACGGTTCCGCTGTCGTTGCGGGAGGAACAGGGCTCTATCTCCGCGCTGCGCTTGCCGACCTCGGTCTGCCGCCGGCGCCCGACACGGCGATCCGTGCCCACTGGCTGGCCGAGTACGACCGCGACCCGGAGCGAGCTCATGCGGAGCTCGATGCGCGCGACCCGGCGGCAGCGGCGGTCGTGCACGTCAACGATCGTCGGCGCGTCGTCCGGGCACTCGAGTTGACCGAGGTGGGCGCGTCCCTGGTACCGGAAGCCGATCGTCTCTGGAGCGCGCATACGCGCCATCCGACCATTCTCGTCGGCCTCGACGTGCCGCCCGACGAGCTGGAACGTCGGATCGTCGAACGGACAGCGGCGATGTTCGACGCGGGGGTCGCGGACGAGGTTGCTACGGCGGTGGCACAGCCGCTTTCCCGGACCGCAGAGAAAGCGCTCGGCCTTCGTGAGATCGCATCGCTTCCCGTTGCCGAAGCGCTCGAGCGCGTGATCGTGCGGACGCGCCAGTACGCTGCCTACCAGCGCAAGTGGATGAGACGGATTCCTGGGGTAGTCGGCATCGATGCGTGTCGCCCTCCGGACGAGGTGGCCAATGAGATTCTCGAAATGGCATGCACTCGGCAATAGCTACCTCCTCGTCGAGCGAGCGGACGGTGGCGGGCTGACACCAGAGAGGGCGAGGCGGCTCTGTGACGCTGCGACGGGTATCGGCAGCGACGGCGTCCTCGAGGTCGTGTCCATCGAGGATCAGCGTGCCCTCGTGATCATCTGGAATCCGGACGGCTCAGTTGCCGAGATGTCCGGGAATGGGACTCGCATCGCTGCAGCCTGGCTCGCTCGCCGCGCCGGCGCGACTGAAGTGGTCATCACGGTGGGTCACCGTGACGTACGAGCTCGGGTACTCCACGGGACGGAGGTCGAAACCGACGTCGGGCCGTTCGACGTGGGCGACCCTGAGACCCTGGATGTCGACGGAAGCCCCGTCGAAATCACTCCTGTCTCTGTCGGGAATCCGCACGCGGTCGTTTTCTCATCCCGCCTGCCGCGGGAAGCTCTGCTCCATCTCGGCCCACGGATCGAGACGCATCCCCGCTTTCCCAACCGGACGAACGTCCAGATCGCAGCTCCTGAAGGACCGCACGACATCCGTGCCCTCGTGTGGGAACGCGGAGCAGGGGAGACGTCCGCCTCAGGATCGTCTGCCGTAGCCGTGGCAGCGGCCGCCGTGGCGCAGAATCGATGCGAGAGCCCCGTGACCGTCCACATGCCGGGCGGCGACCTCGAAGTGCGGATCGTGGCAGGGTGCGCGACGCTGATCGGCCCCGCCGAGGAGATGTGCAGTGGAGTGACCGGTATCTAGCCGAGATCGAGTTCGAGCCAGTGCGCCGCGAATGGGTTCGCGTTGAACGGCTCGACCTCACGGAAGCCGCTGCTGCAGAAGAGCCCAAGCGCCTCCGGCTGGTGTTCGCCCGTGTCCAGGCAGACACGCTGGTAGCCCAAAAGGCGCGCCTGCGCGGTCAGTGCGGCGATGAGCGCACGCCCGATGCCTTCGCCGCGGCAATCACGCCGGACGAAGACACGTCTGACTTCGGCCATGTCCGGGCCGATCCGCTGGGGCCCTCCACACGCCACCGGATTGCCCTCGGTGTATCCGATGAACCCGGCGCCCGAGGGCGCGGCGAACACGCCGAGTTGCGCGCCCCCACCATCGGCAGGGTTCCAGCCCGGTCCCTTCGTACAGCGCCGATGAGGCAGGGGAGTCGGACGATCCCGATACGAAAAACACGCCCGATAGCGCGTCGCTCACGTCAAACTGCGATCTCGAACTCGCGGAGCACGTCGTTGAGGCTGAGACGGAGATCGTGGCTTTCCTGCCGCCAGCCGATGATCAGCGCGCAATCGAGTTGATACGTCCCGGCCGGAAACTCCTTCGGCCGCGTCCCCGGCACGACGACCGCCCGAGCGGGAACCTCGCCCCGATGCTCGACCGGCGTTGCACCCGTGACGTCGATCACCGGCACCGAGGCGGTGAGGGAGACATTCGCAGCGAGAACCGCGCCCTCGCCGATGCGAACTCCCTCCGTGACGATGCAGCGAGAGCCGATGAACGCCCCGTCCTCGATTACGACCGGCCGTGCCTGCGGCGGCTCCAAGACTCCACCGATGCCGACACCGCCCGCGAGGTGCACGTCGGCGCCGATCTGGGCGCAGGAGCCGACGGTCGCCCACGTGTCGACCATGGTGCGCGGTCCGACCCACGCTCCGACATTGACGAATCCCGGCATCAGCACGACACCGGGGGACAGGAACGCGCCGTAGCGCGCGATTCCACCTGGGACGACCCGAACCCCGCGCTCGGCAAAGTCCGACTTGAGCGGGATCTTGTCGAGGTAGTGGATCGTGCCCGAGTCCATCGGCTCGACCTTGCGGAGCTTGAAGTAGAGAAGGATCGCCTTCTTCGTCCACTCATTGACGACCCAGCCGTCGGCGCTGGGCTCCGCCACCCGGACCTCGCCGGCGTCCAGCAGGCGCATGGCCTCCTCGACCGGACCGGCGTCGACATCGGCTGCGGCGTAGAGCTCCTCGATGCGCGCAGCGAGATCCATCGTTTGGATCATTCCAGATGCGGTCCTGGCTGCTCGGTGCGTCGACGCGCGGTGACGAGCGTGGCGTAGTCGACCCAGTGATCTGTCCCACCGGCGGCCGCAAAGACCTCATGCACGCCGCGGTCAAGCGCTGCGCGGCGATCCTTGCTGAGACGTAGGTATGTCGACGTGGTCGACAGGAGGGCGAGGTAGCTCTCGGCCGAGTCCCGCAGAGGCACGGGGACCGTCAGCACCCGGACGTCGTCGAATAGGTCTGCTGCTTTGGGGTTCTCCAAGTTGTGGCGCGCGAGCCAACTCCAGAGTGCGGAGACGTCGTCGCGTCTGGCGTCAGCCTCGCTCCAGACATGGAACGGGTCGGTCGCCGGCCACGCCTCCTCGTCCGGCAGCACGCTCCTCCAAACGGCCCGGTCGAACTCGCGTACGAGTGCGGGTAGACCAGTCTGGAGAAGCGCCAGCACGCCGCGCGGTGCGAGTATGGCGGCGACCTTGCTCCAGCCGACGGCCGGGTCAACCCAGTGGAACGCCGTCGCGGAGAACGCGGCGGCGAAGCTCTCGTCAGGAAGACCGATGTCCTCGAAGCGGCCGAGGTGGAAGTGGACATTGCCATCGCCGACGCGCCTCAGCGCGGTTTCGAGTAGAGCCGGCCCCGGATCGAGCGCATCGACCCGGAGTCCTCGCGCCGCGAGCATGGCGGTCAGCTTTCCCGTGCCGCAGCCGATCTCGAGCACGCGGGCGCCTGGGACGAGCCGTGCGCGATCACAGGCCGCGTCAACGAGAGCTTCCGGGTAGGAGGGCCGAACTCGGTCGTAGTCGTCGGCAATCGCGTCGAAC
>JBBQPW010000048.1:0-11968 GCA_038216845.1 Gaiellales bacterium
CACGGCGAGTGGCGCACCGCTCTGACCTTCGAGACGCATCACAAGCCGGGGGCGCTGCATTCCGCCATCGCGCCGCTTGCCCGGCGTGCGATCGACATGGTGCAGCTCGTCTCTCGCCCGATTCCGACACGGCCCTTCGACTACCGCTTCGACTGTGTGCTCGGCGGGCATCTCCTCGACGACGACCTTGCCGGCGCGCTCGCCGAAATGCGCGTGGAGACGGCGCGCCTTCGAGTCATCGGGTCGTATCGCGCCGATAGCGAAGAGGGCTGGGAGACGGTCGCCGCCTGAGCTCTCGGTCAGCGGCGGATCAGGCGGCGTGCGCTGCTCGCTCGATCTGGTCGAGCAGCGGCAGGTACTGCCGCCAGCTGTCGGGCACGCGTGCCGCCGCGAGCCGGATGAACAACACCGGCGCGGGAGCACGCGGAGGCCGAGGGAGAGACATCGCCACCTCGTCGAGCATCCTGTCGCCCTTGCGCAGGTTGCACGGGGCGCAGGCGGTCACGACGTTCTCCCACACAGAGTCGCCGCCACGCGAGCGAGGTACCACGTGATCGAGCGTCAACCGACCTCCGGTCGTGCCGCAGTAGACGCAACGCCAGCCGTCCCGCGCGAACAGGGCTCGGCGGGAGATGCGCCGCTTGACGGCCTGTGGCACGCGGACGTACTTGAGCAGCCGGATCACGTGGGGCCACACGAACGAGCTGCCGGCCGAGCGGAGCGGCCGATCGAGGCTCTCGACGATCTCGGCTTTGCCTTTCCACACGAGGACGTGCGCGCGCCGAAGCGAGCACACGTTCAGCGGCTCGTAGCCCGCGTTCAAAACGAGGACCTGCTGCATATTGCGAGATTACCAGCGGTGTGCTACCGAGCCATGGCGCGCTCGACCGCCTGTTGCTCCTCCGGCGAGAGCGCCACCGCACCCTTGCCGCGGTCGAGATCCTTCACGTAGATCCGCGCGTAGTCGCGGCCCTGGATCGCGGTGACGACAGTGCCGGTCCGTGTCGAGTCGAGAAGAGCGAACGACGCCGACTGCTGGCCGCCGGTGTCCTCGTACGCGTCATAGCGGACGACTGCCGTGTTCATGATCGCTCCATCCAGGCGACGGTCGACGCGCGACAATCCGGCCGCGACCTCGTCGACGGCCCGGTGCAGATCGTCGATCCGAGCCTGGAGCGACACCGCGAAATCGACGAGATCCTTGCGCTCGCCACCCAACAGGACGGACTGGGCGCCGCGAAGCCGGCTGAAACCACGCCAGACAAGGGCGACGGCGACGAGCGCCAACGCCGCGACAGCGCCCGCAACGATCGCGACGACGAGCGCGAAAGTCCCTGCCACCGGCAGCTAAACGAGCGAGACGATGATCGGGAACTCGGCCGAGTTGTTGTCGATACGCTGCTCGCCCTTCACCGGCTTCACGTCGACCTTCACCGATGTCTTGCTACCGATCGGAATCGTCGGGAAGTCCTTGAATCTGACCGTCTGCGTCGTACCCGGGTCGATCACCGCGATCGTCGCGGTCTTGACGATCTGCGTCGGCGACGCCGGGATCGTCAGCGTGACCTGCACCTGAACTTCCTGGGAGCCGCCGCCGTTGTGGACGGCGACGGCGAAACCGAGACCGGCTGACGACTTGATCGTCGTCTCCCCCGGCGCGAGCGCCAACACCTGGCCCGACGGCACGACCTTCACCGACTCGAGATTCGTGCCGTGGATGCCACTGGTCTGACCGCCGGTCGAGGCGCCGTGAACACGCTGCGAGACTTGCGTCATAAACCTCGCCGTGAAGAGATCGGTGTTCGTCGCGAAAGCCGACGAAGGCACGAGAACGCCCGAAACGCTGCGGGACTCCAGCTCCTTCTCCGCCGGCGCCTTGAAGAGGTCGCTCCAGATCACGTCGCTCGCAAGGAGGCGTTGCGCCTGACTCGAGAGGAGCTGCCCCGCCGCGACCGAATCGCTCGACTTCGCGGTCGCCTCGAAGGCCCTGCGAAGCCCCTGCAGGCCGCTCACCCGGAACTGCAGCGCCTCGACGGCGTGATCGTGCTCGGCGCGGACCGGTCCCGGCGGATGGAGCTTCTGGGCCTGCGCCAGGACCTGCTTCTCGTTGTCGATCAGCCCGCTGAGCCCCGAGACCATGTCGGCCTCTTTCTTCCCCGGGGTCGTCAGGAGCTCAGCGAGCTGCCCGCCGATCTTCGCCGAACCGGCGCCTGCCGTGCCCATGTCGCGCATGTAGGACTGATACGCGCCCCGCTGGTGGTTGTTCGAGCAACCCTGCGCCCACACGACGAGCAGCACCACGAGGAGGATCGCAAACGCGATCAGGCCGATGAGACGCAGCAGCGGTGTGAACCCACCAGCGCCGCGCAACATCTGCCGCCCCGTTCCACGACCGCGCCCACCACTCGACCCGCCTCGGCCGCCACCGACGGGACGACGGTCTGTGGGTCGCGGGTCGCGAGACTGGGTCTCACTCGTCGCGCCCTCGTCGAGGAAATCGAAGTCGAGGATGTCGTCGTCGTGTGTGCTCACGCGGCCCTCACCTTTGAGGTCACGGCACTTTACGTCAATCGCAGGCCGGAGGACGTTCCCACGCAGCGGCGAAGACACCGGAACCTTGTCGTCGACCGCCTTCGCCCTCCCGCAACAGGAGCTCGTCCTCGACCGGTATCGACCGCTCCGCCCGATCGGACGAGGCGGCTCGGGCTCGGTATGGCTCGCGCGTGACGAGCAGACGGGCCTGGATGTCGCGTTGAAGATCGTCGCGCGCGAAGGGAAGCGGGCACCACGTGCAGAACGGGAGGCCGAGGCCGCCTCGCGGCTGCGCCACGAGCGGTGCGTCCGCTCCTACGACTTCGGCGGCGACGAGGGACATGTCTACATCGCCTACGAGTACGTGCCCGGCCGAACGCTCCGAGACGCGCTCCGCCATGCAGCCGTCAGCGACCGCGATGCGATCGAGGCCGCCGCCCAGGTGCTGGACGGCCTGGCGCACGCGCACGCGCACGGCATCGTCCACCGCGACGTGAAACCCTCGAACGTCCTCGTCGAGGACACGCCCCAGATCTCGGTCAAGCTCCTCGACTTCGGCCTCGCCCAGTTCGACGAGGCCGACACGCTGACAAACGTCGGTGACGTTCCCGGAACGCTCGCTTACATCTCGCCGGAACGCCTGCGCGGCCAGGAGGCGACGCCCGCGAGCGACGTCTGGGCTGTCGGGGTGATGCTCTGGGAGGCGCTTGCAGGTCAGCATCCGTTCTGGGGCGTTCCGCTGCCTCAGGTCGCGACCACGATCGAGGCCGGCGCCGCGCCACTCGAGACCGAGAGGCCAGATCTGCCGCCACGCTTGCTTGCCGTGATCGCCGGCGCGCTCGCGATCGAGCCGACGAGACGGCCACGGGCGTCGGTCCTCGCCTCGGAGCTGCGCGAAGCGGTCGACGCGCCTCGCCGCAACCGCTCCGAACGCAGCAAGCCGCGCGTTGGCCGCGGGCTTCATCTGCCGCGGCCCGCCGCGACCGCCATCGCCGTCACGCCGGTCGCGCTCGAGGCGAAACTGCTGCCTGCGGGGCTCGCGGCGCTGACGACGCTCGCCGGCGGCTCGATACTCCCGTTCTGGACGCCGGGACTCCTGGCCCTGCTCACCGTGTCAGCCGCGCTCGCGACGATCCGCACACCGCGGCTCGGACTCGCGCTTGCGCTCTTTGCACCGTTGTTTCCGCTCGGAAACTTCTCGTCGGGAGCCGCCCTTGCCTATGGCGTGGTGGCCGTTGTCTTGCTCGTGCTCGGCTGGACCGACGCACGAGCGGGGCTCGCGTTCGCGGTCGGGCCGCTTCTGGCTCTCGCGGGCGGCCTTGCTCTCGTCCCACTCGCGGTCCAGCCTGCTCGTGGAGCGGTGCGACGCGCTGCACAGGCGATCTTCGCCGTGCTCGCTGCAGCCATGTACGCCGGCCTGCGCGGCTGGTCGCTTCCTCTCACCGGTGCGAACGTCGGCGATCTCGGCCTCGCTGCGACCACGCACCCGGGGGCTGTAGCGCAGGCCCTCTGGACGACCCTTCTCGACAACCGACCTGTCCTCATCTGCGCAGTCGTCTTCGGCGTGTCGGCGGCTCTTCTGCCACTCGCGCGGCGTCGCGGGCGCATCGGCGTCGTGATCCTCGCCCTCGGTCAGGCACTGCTCGTCATGCTCGCTGCGCCGTCTGTTGCTGCAACGCCGATCGTCATCGGCAGCTGGATCCTCGGCGGCCTGCTCGTCCTGCGACCCTCCCGGTAGACCCAGCCCGGTAACCTTGAGCCGAACGATCCGTTCCGTATGAGCACCTACGCCTCCTCACCCCAGGAAGCGCCGCGCACTTCCTGGGGACCCCGATGCGGGGCAAGGTTTGCCCCATGAGCGTCTTGCGCAGCATCGAGAGCAAGATCGAGGGTCTGTTCGAGGGGGTTTTCGGCCGCGCTTTCCGCACCCATGTCCAACCGGTCGAGCTCGCCCGTAAGCTCGCCAAGGAGATGGACGAGCACCGCTCGGTCTCCGTGTCGCGCGTGTACGTGCCGAACGAGTACACCGTCTACCTGTCGTCCGGCGACCGCCAGCAGTTCGCGTCGTACGAAGGCTCCCTCGTAGGTGAGCTGCAGGAATACCTCGCAGAACACGCCCGCCGCGAGGCCTACGCGCTGCTGACGCCACCGCGAGTCGTCATGGCAACGGACGACGATCTCGCGATTGGCGAGTTCGGGATCGCCGCAAGCGTCGTCCAACCCGTCGTCGCTGCGCCGCCGACGCCTGCCGCGTCTCCAGCGCCAGTTCCTGTCCTCCCCGATGTGCCCGTGCCGCCCATGCCTGAAGCCTCCGCAACCATGATCTACAAGGCGCGGGAGCCAGTCGCGGCCGAGGAAAGCGAGCCTCCGCCCGTGGAGCGCGAGGTCGTCGCGCTGACGATCGACGGACGCACCCACCCTGTGACATCGCGCGTCATCGTGATCGGACGCGCTCGCGAGTGCGACGTCAGACTCGCCGACACAAACGTCTCTCGACGTCACGCAGAGCTTCGACAGGACGGCGCGACGTACTGGCTCGTCGACCTCGGCTCGACGAACGGCACGGATCTCAACGGGCGACGCGTCGAGCGGGAGAAGCTCTCCGACGGAGACGCGATCACGATCGGCTCGACAGAGCTGATCTTCACCCGCTCGCTGCCGTGACCGGGTCGATCGCCGTCGATAGCGCGCTCCTGGCACTGAAGATCGGCTTCCTGGTCCTGATCTACCTGTTCATCTGGATGATCGTGAGGAGCGCGACCCGCGACGTCCGGGCCGATCCACAAGAGAGCATCGTGATCGGCGCCGCACAGGCTGACGAGCTACGCGCCCTCGTCCGCTCCAAGCCGATCGCCCCCGGTCGATTTCGCGTGGTCTCGAGCCCGACGCTCGCGCGCGACGAGCTCCTCGTCTTCCGCGACCCGATCGTGGTGGGCCGAGCACCGGACAGTGGCCTGCGCCTCGATGAAGACGAGTTCGCCTCGAGCCACCACGCGCGCATCAGCCCTGCCGACAACGGCCTGTGGATCGAGGATCTCGGCTCGACGAACGGCACCTTCGTCAACGCCGCGCGCGTCACCTCCTCGCGCCAACTCCTGCCGGGCGACCTCGTGAAGGTCGGCGAGACCGAGCTGCGGGTGGAGGCGTGAGAATCGGTCGTACCGCTGCGCTCTCGGACACCGGGCGTCGCCGATTCAACAACGAGGACTCCTACGTCTCCCAACCGCCCCTCTTCGCGATCGCGGACGGAGTCGGTGGCGCACAGGCGGGGGAGGTCGCATCCCGACTCGCCGCAGCCGCGCTCGCCGAGCTGGAACCGGGCAGCCACGGTGAGGACGTGCTCGTCGCGCTCATAGCCGAGGCAAACCGCAGGATCTATGAGCGATCCCTCGAGGACCCGGCGGCTGCGGGCATGGGAACAACGTTGACCGCCCTCCTCGTCGACGAATCGGCAGGAACGATCGTACTCGGCCATGTGGGCGACTCGCGCGCCTACGTGTTCCGCGGCGGCAAGCTCGCCCAGCTCACCGACGACCACTCGCTGGTGGGCGAGCTCGTCCGGTCGGGAAGACTCAGCCCGGAAGACGCCGAGCAGCATCCGCACAGGTCGGTGATCACGCGGGTCGTCGGCACCGAGTCCACCGTCGATGTCGACGTGGAGACGATCCAGCCGGCGGCCGGCGACGTTTTCATCATCTGCTCCGACGGTCTCACCGACATGCTTCCGGATGCGCTTGTCAGCGCAGCGGTCGCCGACGCGCAGGGCGATCCCGGGCGCATCGCCGAAGCGCTGGTCAGCGCAGCGAACGAGGCGGGCGGAATCGACAACATCACGGTGCTCGTCTTCGAGATCGAGGAGGGCGACCCGGCGACTGCGGCCCCCATGGTGGCTGAGCCCGACGAGACCACGGCCGAGTCGGTCGAGATCGTCACGCAGGAAGCCCCCGTCAGGCGCCACGGCGCCGGCTCGGGCGGACGAGCGCTCGCTTTGGTGGCTATCGTCGTCGCGCTCGCGGCCGGTGCGCTTCTGATCTGGTGGAGCCTCGGGAAGTGAGCTCGCGCAACAGAGAGCTCGCGAACCTCGTCCTCGTTGCGATCCTCGGGTCGGCGGCGTTCGGGAGCGCCTGGATCGGACGACACAACACGGTGTCGCCGCGTGCACTTGTCGGGGTCGGGATCGTCGCCGGGATCTACCTCTTCGCGCACCTCGTCACACGCTTTGCAGTCCCGCTCGCGGATCCGACGCTCCTGCCGCTCGTCGCGCTGCTCACCGCCGTCGGCCTGACGGTGAACTACCGGCTCGACCCGGCCGACGGGCGCCGCCAGGCGACCTGGGTCGCGCTCGGAATCCTCGTCTTCGCGGGAGTTCTCATCGCGCTCCGCTTCGACTACCGCGCGCTCGAGAAATACAAGTACCTGTTCGGCGTCTCGGCGATCGGACTCCTGCTGCTGCCGTCGGTCCCGCATCTCGGCCAGCGCGTCAACGGCGTGCGGCTCTGGATCCGCATCGGCGGCTACCAGTTCCAACCGGGCGAGATTGCGAAGATCTTCCTCGTCCTGTTCCTCGCCGGCTACCTCCGGGACAAGCGGGAGGCGCTCGCGCAGGGACGATTGAAGGACTTCGGTCCTTTGCTCGCGATCTGGGGCGCAGCGATGCTCGTGATCGTCGAGACCAACGATCTCGGCAGCGCCCTCCTGAACTTCGGGATCTTCCTCGGCATGCTCTACGTCGCGACCGGCCGGGTGTCGTACGTGATCGCCGGGTTGGTGCTGTTCCTCGGCGGAGCCGCGGCGCTCTACACGGCGCTCTCCCGCGTGCAGGAACGCGTGACGATCTGGCTTCATCCATGGACCGACGTCAAGGTTTTCTGCCCGGTCAACGGCACGTTCGACTACCGGCAGAACTGCGAGTCGTATCAGCTCGTGAAGAGCTTCTACTCGATCGCCAACGGCGGCTTCGGCGGCACCGGGATCGGACGCGGGACGTTCGCCAATGTCGACGGTGTGCAGCTGATTCCGGCGCTCAACACGGACTTCGTCTACTCCGCGGTGGCGCAGGAGCTCGGGCTGATCGGCGCCTCGGCGATTCTCCTCGTGTTCATGGTCTTCGTCGCGCGCGGGATGCGGATCGCCTTGATCTCCCAGGACGGCTTCTCGAAGATGCTCGCCGCCGGGCTCACGTTCGGGCTTGCGCTGCAGACGTTCATCATTCTCGGCGGCGTCCTGCGCGTGATGCCGCTGACGGGGATCACGATGCCGTTCGTCTCCTACGGCGGCTCGAGCATCCTCGCCAACTTCGGCGTGGTTGCCCTCCTCCTGCTCGTGTCGCAACGAGCCCATGCCGCGACGGGTGATCGGTGAACCGGCAGATCATCAAGCTCTCTGGTGTCGCGATGGTTCTCCTCGCGATGTTGATCGCCGCGACGACCTACTGGCAGACCTGGGCTCGTCCTGCGCTGGCCGAACGGCAGGACAACGCGATCCAACGTGTCGCTCAGTTCTCGATCCAGCGCGGCAAGATCGCGACGAGCGGGAGGCTGTTGGCGGCCAACCGGAAGAAGGTCGTCGACGGCCGCCCGCTCTTCTTCCGCCGCTACCCGCAGGGAACGCTCGCCGCCCATATCGTCGGCTACTCCACGGCGTCGCGGGCGCGGACCGGTCTCGAGAGCTCCCTGAACGACTTCCTGACAGCGTCGAACTCGCGGCTCTCCACAATCGTCGACAACTCCCTGAACCAGTTCCGCGGCAAGCCGATCAAGGGCAACGACGTCCAGCTGACGATCAACCTCGCCGCCCAGAAGGTGGCGCTCGACGCGCTTGGGACGCAATGCGGCGCGGTGGCCGCGTTCGACCCGCGCACGGGGGCCGTTCGTGTGCTCGCGTCCGCGCCGACCTTCAACCCGAACGCGATCGAGCACGACTACGCCTCGGTCGGGCGCATCAAGGCCAACTGCTCGCCCGCTGCGCCGCTCGTCAATCGCGCGACCGCTGGCCTCTACCCACCGGGCTCGACGTTCAAGGTGGTCACGACGGCCGCAGCGCTCGAGTCGAAGAAGTTCACCCCGGACTCGCTGTTCACCGACCCTGGATACTGCATCGAGTACGGCAAACAGGTGCACAACTTCGCCGACCAGAACGGGCCAGAGGTCTTCGGGCGGATCGCTCTCAAGGATGCACTCGTGCACTCCGTCAACTCGGTCTTCTGCAACATCGGGATGAAGCTCGGCGCCAAGCGAATCCTGGCGCAGGCAAAGCGCTTCGGCTTCTACTCGGCGCCGCCGCTCGAGACACCGACCGGCGAGCGCCGGCCGAGCGGGCTCTACAACCGGCGGAAGCTGTACGCGCCGAAGCGCGACAGCGACGTCGATCCCGGCCGCCTCGCATTCGGTCAGGAGCGCCTCCTCGTCACGCCGCTGCAGATGGCGATGGTGGCCGCGGGGATCGGAAACGGCGGCATCGTGATGCAGCCCTACGTCGTGTCGCGCATCGTGGCCCCGGGCGGCGCGACGATCCAGAAGACGACGCCGACGAAGCTCGGACGCGCCGTCTCGAAGAACACCGCGGCGGCGATCACCGAGATGATGCTCGGCGTCGTCCAGCGCGGCACCGGCACTGCGGCCGCGATTTCCGGCTACACCGTCGCCGGCAAGACGGGAACCGCCGAAACCTCGATCCCCGGCCGCAACACCACGTGGTTCATCTGCTTCGCCGGCCGAAACGACGGGTCGCCGCCGCAGATCGCGGTCGCGGTCGTGCTCGAGGATCAGACGCGCACCGGCGGCGTCACTGCCGCGCCGATCGCGCGCCAGGTCATGCAGGCCCTCCTCACTCCAACAGCGAACTAATACGGCCCCTACCCTTTAGACGATCCGCACATCCCAATGGCAACCTCCGACTCCATGACAGGCACGATCTTCGCAGGCCGCTACCGCCTCGAGCGCAAGCTCGGATCAGGCGGCATGGCCGACGTCTGGCTGGCCGAGGATCAGGAGCTCGGCCGCCGTGTCGCGGTGAAGATCCTGCACGAGCGGTATGCGAACGACGAGCAGTTCGTCGAGCGCTTCCGCCGCGAGGCAACCCACGCCGCAGGACTTTCCCACCAGAACATCGTCTCGATCTACGACCGCGGCTCGGCAGACGGCTCGTACTTCATCGTCATGGAGTACGTGGAGGGCCGGACGCTGAAGGAGCTGCTCGTCAATCGCGGCCCGTGTCCTGTCCCCGTCGCCATCGCCTACGCGCGCCAGATCCTTGGAGCCCTCCGTTACGCGCACCGGAACGGGATCATCCACCGCGACATCAAGCCGCACAACGTAATCGTCGACCGGGAAGGGCGCATCCAGGTCGCCGACTTCGGCATCGCGCGCGCGGGGGCCAGCAGCCAGATGACCGAGGCCGGCTCGATCATCGGCACAGCGCAGTACCTCTCGCCGGAGCAGGCGCGCGGCGCGCCGGTGGACGAGAGCTCCGATCTCTATTCGACCGGGATCGTCCTCTACGAGCTGCTCACCGGTGTCGTGCCGTTCACCGGCGAGACGGCGGTGGAGATCGCGATGAAGCACCTGTCGCACATTCCGGCTGCCCCGTCGACGATCCGCCCGGAGATCCCCCACGATCTCGATCTCGTCGTCCTGCGCGCCCTCGCGAAGGATCCTGAGGATCGCTACCGGTCAGCGAGCGACATGGATCGCGACCTCGAGCTCGTCGCGCGTGGCGAAGGAGTCGGGCCGGAAACCGAGGACGCCGCCACGACCGTGCTCGCCGGCGCCTCCGCACCGACCACCGTCACGCGCGCGGGAGCGGCACGCCCACCGGTCGCCGGCAGCGACGGCCGTTACCGCGCCTACGACTCCGACGTTCGGCGATCTCGCTCGCCCTGGCCGTGGGTGCTCGGAGCGATCGTTGTCGCGGCCGCGCTCGGCGTTGGAGGGTGGTTTCTCTACGACAAGGTCCAGCGACAGATCGACAGCTCCAAGCCGCTCGCGGTGGGGCTGTACACGGGGATACATCTGGCTCAGTCCCAGGCGCTCGTGAGGAAGGACGGCTTCGAGCCGCGCGTCGACCGGGTCGCGAACGCCGATGTCCCGATCGGGGACGTGTTCGAGCAGGACCCGACCGAAGGGACGAAGCTCCCGCGCGGCGACATCGTCGTGCTCAAGGTATCGACCGGGAAGCCGAAGGTGCCCGTTCCCGACGTGGTCGGGAAGTCGCGGGACGATGCGATCGCGATCCTCGTCAAGGCGGGTTTGGAGCCGAATCCGCAGCCTGTACCTTCCAATCAGCTAGCTGATACCGTCGTCGCGCAGGATCCGCACGGCGGTGTCGTCGTCGTGGACGGGTCACGGGTGCGGATCAACATCTCGAAGGGCCCGAAGCAGGTGATCCTGCCGTCCGTCATCGGCCTCCTCTACGACCAGGCATCGGCACAGCTCCAGGCCGCGGGTTTCGGGGTGAAGCGCAACGACGTCGATTCCACCGAGCCCGCGAACACCGTCATCGACCAGACACCAACGGGCAACGCGCTCGTGGCGCAGGGTACGACCATCACGCTCACCGTCTCCAAAGGACCGCCCACGGTGCAGGTGCCTGATGTCGCCAACCAGGACGCCGACACTGCGAGGGCGACTCTCGTGGCCGCCGGTTTCAAGGTAAAGGTGCTGCACACCGACACGCAGGATGCGACGCAGGACAACCGTGTAGTGGCGCAGGATCCCGCCGGGCTCAGGGACGCCAAGCCGGGGAGCGTCGTGACGATCACCGTCGCGCATCTCACCGCCCCGCCCCCGCCGCCACCCAACACGACGACGACGTCAGACACGACGACGACGACGACGACAACAACAACGACGACGACGACGACCACTCCGTGAGTCGAAAGGTCCGGGTCGCGGTGCTCTCGGGCGGGCGCTCGAGCGAGCACGAGGTGTCGCGTGCGTCTGCCGCCTCGGTGATCGCCGCCCTCGACCCGGGACGCTACGAGGTCGTCGCGATCGAGATCGCCCGGGATGGCCGCTGGGCGTTGCCGGCCGGGAGCTCGGCTCCGGCCCTTGCCGCATCCGTTGCCGAAACGTTGCCGATCCCAGCCGACTCCGCACCTGCAACGCTCGGCGCGGTGGACGTCGTCCTGCCGATCCTGCACGGGCCGTTCGGCGAGGACGGAACGGTGCAAGGGCTGTGCGAGCTGGCCGACGTCGCATACGTTGGGCCAGGTGTGCTCGCCTCAGCGCTCTGCATGGACAAAGACGTCTTCAAGCGGGTGATGCGCGACCAGGGCGTGCCTGTCGCGCCACACGTTGCCTTGCGGCTTGGCGACCCGATCACGAATCCCTTCGGCTACCCGGTGTTCGTCAAGCCGGCGCGACTCGGCTCCTCGGTCGGGATCTCGAAGGTGCGCGAGGAACGCGAGCTCAGGCCCGCAGTCGCGTTGGCCCGCCGC
>JBBQPW010000049.1:0-11853 GCA_038216845.1 Gaiellales bacterium
TTGCCGCGGCGATGCGCGCGAGCAGCTTCTCGCGGAACGCGTCATACACCGTCTCGTGGACGATGAGCCGCCGCGACGCCGTGCATTTCTGCCCGGCCGACCAGAACGCGCCAGCGAAAGCGGCTTCGACCGCGCGATCGAGCTCGGCGTCCGGCATCACGATCAGCGGGTTCTGCCCCCCGAGCTCGAGCTGGACGCGACAGTCGCGCGCCGTCGCCTCGTTGCGGACCGCGTGCCCGACTGCCACGGAGCCGGTGAAGGAGATCGCGCGCACAGCCGAGTTCGAGACGAGCCCGGCGCCCGCCTTCGAGCCCGAGCCCGTGAGGACGTTGAGCACGCCAGGCGGCAGCCCCGCCTCCGCGAAGCACTCCGCGATGTGCAGTCCTGTCCGCGGCGCCTCGTAGCCCAGCTTGAGCACGACCGTATTTCCGTAGATCAGCGCGGGCGCGAGCTTCCACACGGGGATCGCAATCGGGAAGTTCCACGGTGTGATCAGCCCGACGACACCGAGTGGCCGCCGCCGCGTGTAGAGCGTCTGGTTCGCGACCGACGGCTCGTAGACCTCGCCTGCCGGCCGAAACGCCTCACCGGCCGAGTAGCGCAGGATCGCCGCCGCCCGAGCCGCCTCCATGCGCGCCTCACGCAACGGCTTCCCCATCTCCGCCGTCATGTCGTGCGCGATCTGCTCGACACGCGCTTCGAGAATGGCCGCGGCCTTGAAAAAGAAGTCGGCCCGCTGCGGCGCCGGCAAGCTCGCCCACGCGTGGAACGCTGCTTGAGCGGCCCCGACAGCTGCGCGCGCATCGCTTGCGTCCGATGCAGCGAACATGCCGATGACGACCGAAGGGCGCCACGGGTTGCGCTTTTCGTAGGTCTCCCCGGATGCGCCGGGCAGCCACTCGCCTCCGATGAAGTTCCTCGCCGCTTCGGTCACGCCCGGACAACTCTAACCGCACCATCGTCACCGGCGATTTCTTACGGGTCCCTTACGCCGATGGCCGCCGCGTCGCGTTGCTGGTAGGAAAGAGCTGTGAGCCGCGTCCGACTCCTCGAGCGAGATGAAGCTCCCCTGCATGCGCGCTCGATCTACGCGGACGACGGTTCTGCGTCACCGCTGAAGCGCTCGCTCGCGAATGCGCCGGACCTGCTCGAGACACTGCTGCCATTCCTCGGCCAGATCTTCGACGAGGGGGCCGTTGACCTCGCGACGAAGGAGCTTGTCGTCGTCCGAGTCTCGCAGCTGAACTCGTGCCGTTACTGCCTTGCCGCGCACCGGCCGCTGGCACTCGAATCGGGAGTGCCGCCTGCGCAGATCGCCGCGGTCTGTGACGAGCTGCCATCGCTGGACAACCTTCCCGACCGGGAGCGCACGATCATCGAGTGGACCGACCGCTACGTCGCCGATCCCCATGAGATCGACGACGATCTCGCTGCGCGTGTCCTCGACCACGTACGCGACGACCAGCTGATCGAGCTGTCGATCCTGATCGGGGCGACGCAGCTCCTGAACCAGTACTGCAGCGCCTTCGACGTTCCACCCCAGGCGTGATGCACGAGTTGTTTACGAGCGCAGTGGAGGAAGGGCGCTGTGGCGACCGGCTGTGGCTCTACGCCACCTACCACTGCAATCTCGCGTGCGTCTATTGCCTGACCGAGTCCCGTCCGGGCATCGCGAACCGACGCATGCTGAGTCGGGAGACGATGGTGCGTGCCGCCACCGAGGCGCGCGACCTCGGCTTCACATGCCTCGGCGTGACAGGCGGCGAGATCTTCATGCTCGCCGACGCTGCCGAAACCGTGGTCGAGCTGGGCGACATCCTCCCCACCGTCGTCCTGACGAACGGGACGCTCTTCACCGATCGCATCCTGCGACGCCTCGAACCGCTCGCCGGAAGCGACGTCGCGTTGCAGATCTCACTCGACTCCGCCGCGCCGACGCACAACGACGCGCTGCGCGGGCCTGAAAACTTCGCACGGGTCGCCGGGGCGGTGCCCGCCCTGCTCGAGCGCGGGATCCGGGTGCGTCTCGCAACGACCGTCGAGGATCAGACGGAGGACGATCTCGGTCGCCTGTGCGAGCTCCACCGCTCCTGGGGAGTCTCCGACGACGACCACCTCGTTCGCAGCGTCGTCCGCCGAGGACGCGCTGCGCTCGGAAACCTCGGCGTCGAGCCAGGCCCGACCGACATCCTGCCCGAGCTCACGATCACCGCCGACGGCGCGTTCCTCCACCCGTTCGGCCCGACCGTTCGCAACGGGGTGACCGACCTCGATCTGCTCGTCTCGCGGCAGATCAACCCGCTCGAGGCGGCGCTGCAACGGTTCCTGCGGGTCGTCGCCGACCAACCGGTCGGAACCGACGTCGCCCGCAACATCAGGTGAGCATGAGCGAGGCCCTGCGGTCGCAGGGCGCAGACAACTCCAATATCGCGTTCGCCGCGCTCCGCATGCTCCTCGGGCTGCTGTTCCTGACCGTCTGGGCCTCGAACCTCCACAAAGGGTTGTACGGCCCGTCCGGGTACGAGGGGCTGATCCGCCGCTACATCGCCGAAGGCAATGCGCCTGGACCTTGGAAGGACGTGATGCGCCTGGTTGCCGATCACGCCGCGCTGTTCGCGCGCGCCCAGCGGGTCAGCGAGCTCGCACTCGGCGTGTTGCTCCTCGTCGGCGCGCTGATCCGACCGGTGGGGCTCATTGCCTGGATCTTCCTGACCTCACTGTGGATCAGCGAGCTCGGCGTGCCCGGCGAATGGGTCTGGTCGCTCGTCTTCCCGGCCGTGATCGCGTTCCTCGTGGCACTGGTCCCCGAGAGCCGGTTCCTCTCGCTCGACGCCAGATGGCGCCGGTGAGGCGAGCTGCGGCGGTCGCCGCGCTCGGCGGCGGGCTGGTCGTAGTCGAGATCGTGCTGCGCGGCCAGGCGGGCCTCAAGGGACAGGTCGCCGGGCAGATGGTCGCCTTCGGCCTCTTTCTCCCGGCCGTGTGGCTCGTCTGGCGGGGCCTCGGCATGGGGAGGGCCGGCGTCGTCCTCGTGCTGGGAATCGCTCTCGTCCTACGAGCTGCGGCCTTTGATCCATCCGCGACACCCGCGTTGTCATCGGACATCAACCGCTACGCCTGGGACGCGCGCGTCCAGGCGGCGGGTATCAATCCGTACCGCTACCCAACGACCGATCCGGCGCTCGCGCGCCTGCGCGACTCGAGGATCTGGCCCGAGATCAACCACCCGACCTGGCGCACGAACTACCCGCCTGGCGCCGAGGCGTCGTTCATCGCGGCACGGGCTGCCTTCGGGCACGGGCTGCGCGCGACGACCTGGCTTTACCTGCTGGCCGAGGCCGCCGCGCTTGGCCTGATCGTGTTTACGTTGCAGCGCATGCGGGCGCCACCGGAGCGGGTGTTGCTCGCCGCCTGGCACCCGCTCGCCGTCAGCGAGATCGCGGCGAACGGCCACGTCGACGCGCTCGCTCTGCTTGCAGGAGCCGCTCTGCTCGCAGCGCTCTCGTCCCGCCGCACGGTTCTGGCCGGGATCGCCATCGGCCTGGGCACGCTCGTCAAGCTGGGTCCGTTCCTGCTGCTGCCTGCGCTGGCACGGCGTGGAGGTCGGCGGTTCGTCCTCGCCGCTCTCGGTGTCGTCGCCGTCGGCTATCTCGCGTACGCGTCTGTCGGCTCCCGCGTGACCGGCACGGAGCTGCGGCTCCTCCGAACCGAGGACATCGGCTCGTTCGCCTGGAAGGAGCTCGTGCCGCTGATCGGGGCTGACGAGGCTCGATACCTCCTGCTCGCGATCCTGCTCGTCGTCGTGGCCGTCGTCTCCCTACGAACACACGAAACGGTGGACCAGGTCGCACGTACCGCGCTGCTCGTTCTCGGCGGCGAGATCCTGGCCACCAACTACCTCCAGCCGTGGTATGGGCTCTGGTTGCTTCCGTTCCTCGCCGTCACCGCCGCGCCGGCCTGGCTCTGGCTCACCGGCACGCTGCCCCTGCTCTACGTCTTCGGAATCGAGCAGGCGCTGCCTTCGTGGGTCCGGTTTGCGATCTACGGGCCGTTCTTCGTCCTGGCGCTCGCGCGCCTCGTGCGGCCGAGCAAGACGCCGCCCATCCCGCTCGCGCCGCTCCCCGCCAGTCCCCGCATCGTCGCGGTGATCCCCACGCTGAACGAGGTCGCAGCGTTGCCTCGCCTGCTTGCAGAGTTTCCCGCCGACACGATCGACGAGGTGATCGTGGTGGACGGTGGGTCCACGGACGGGACGCTCGAGGCCGCGCGCGCAGCGGGCGCACGAGTTGTCGTGGAGCCGCGCCGTGGGTACGGACGCGCCTGCCTCACGGGGGCCGACGCGGCGGCAGCCGACATCGTCGTGTTTCTCGACGGGGACGGAAGCGACGACCCGAAAGCAATCCCGCAGCTTCTCGAGCCGGTGCTCGCCGGCCGCGCGGCACTCGTGCTCGGATCGCGCGGCCAATCCGAGGTCGGCAGCCAACACCTGCATCAACAGCTCGGCAACCGGCTGGTGTCCTGGCTCGTCGGCCGGGTCTACGGAGTACACATCCGTGATATTCCGCCGCTGCGCGCCGTGCGGCAGGATGCGCTCAGCGGCCTGAACATGGTGGAGCTGACCTACGGCTGGCCGACCGAGATGGTCGTGAAGGCGGCGCGTGCCGGACTGCCGATTGCCGAATTGTCCGTGACCGCGCGGGCGCGGCGCGGAGGCGAGTCGAAGGTCTCCGGGCGTCTCGTCCCGTCGATCAAGGCGGGCCTCCGGATGCTCACCGTCGTCGCGCGCTATGCGTAACGAAGAGACGCCGACATGATCTCTTAAGGATTGGCGACTTGACGGGCGGGCTTGTCGCGGCGACGCTACGGCTCGCGTGTCCCGGCGGGTCAATATCCGCGCGTTGTCCGGCTCCTACGGCGCCGGAGTCGCGTTCGCGTTCGCGGTGGCATGCGCGTCCGTCCTCGTTCTCGTCCTCGTATTCATCCTCGCAGGCCGTGGCGGGACGAAGCCGGCATCGACCCTCGCAGCGGGAGGGAAACAGGTCGCGTACTCGCGGGTCCAGTCGCTCTTCTCGAAGTACGGCTGCACGTCGTGCCATCCGTTCGTCAACCCCTCGTTGAGTCTGCAAGCGGGCAAGTCGTACGCGAGCCTCGTCGGGGTGCGCGCACTCGAGGATCCACGTCTGTACCGAGTCGTCGCCGGAGATCCAGGTCGGAGCTTCCTGTTCCTGAAAGTAGGCGGCAACCCGCCGATCGCCGACATCCCGGCCATCGGCGGCCGGATGCCGCCGTCGGCACCACCGATCGCGAGCAGCGACCTGGCCCTCATCCGCACCTGGATCGAGCAGGGCGCGAAAGGGCCGTACGGGAAGACCGGCGGGCCGAAGGTGACGACGCCGGGCTCGCCGCCAACCGGGCTCGGCACGGCACAGGAAGCCGGTTCGCCCCGCGGCACCGGCACGATCAGCGGAACCGTGGTCGACCAGCAGCACAAGCCCATTGCCGGAGCACTTGTGACGATCCTCCTCAAGGGGCCGAACCAGGAAGGTGGCGAGGAGCACTATCGAGTTGCGCAAACTGACCGCGCGGGAAAGTTCACCCTCGACCACTCGCCGGCGGGACGCTTCCTGCTCAAGGCCTACGCGCCCAACTCGATCTACGTGTCACGGATCGTCGTCCTCGGGCGAGGCGCGGCGCAGACGATCGACTTCGGGCTTCCGCATCGGGTCGTGCGGAACCCGAACATCTCGGCTGCCAGGGTCGCCGGCACTCGTCTTTCGATGACGGTGCGCGGCTCGAGCCTCGATGCCAACTACACGCTTGCCGTCAACCCGGCGTCCGGGCTCGTCTTCGAGTTGCGAAACGCGAGCGGTGGGGCCGGCCGCTGGACGAGGACCGTGCCTAAACGCTTGGCCGGCCCCTGGGTGTTCCTCGCCGTCGACCACCAGTGCAACACATCCGGTTTCCTGACCGTCGGCTAATCGCGTTGCTTGCTTTCGTCGTAGCCGGCGCCGCCGTTGGCGTCGGGGCGATCGTCGTCGGTACCGGTGGGCAACGTCAACCGACTCTCGCGCGCGACATCCAGCCGATCTTCGACAGCAAGTGTGTGACCTGCCACCCGGTCGCCTATCCATACCTCGACCTGCGACGTGGACGCTCGTATCGACAGCTCTACCGGGTGTCGGCTGCCACAAACCCCGCGTTCGAGCGCGTCATCCCCGGCAGGCCCGACCTCTCGTATCTCGTGATCCACCCTCCGGACCCTTCCAACCGCAATCTGCTGACCGCCTCGGAGCGCCGGACGATCGTCGACTGGATCCGGGCAGGAGCGAAACCATGACCGGGACGGTACTGATCGTGGCCAAGGCCCCCGCGAGCGGTCGGTCGAAGACCCGCTTGGTGCCGCCACTCTCGGCGCAACAGGCCGCAGATCTGCATCAAGCCCTCCTGCTCGACACGCTGGATGCCTGTCGGGCGGAGACAGACGACACGCACATCCTGCACGCCTCGATCGACGACGCTCCTGCGTTTGCTCGACTTGCGCCCGATACGCCGCTCGTCTTGCAGGAAGGTTATGGCCTCGCCGACGCGCTTCGGCTCGGGATAGCTCGAAACGTCCGCGACGGGCCGGTCGCAATTGTCTCGTCGGACGTGCCCGGCCTTCCGCCCGGGTCGATCGCCTCCACTTTCCACGCGCTCGCCGAAGGAGCGGATGTCGTGCTCGGGCCGGCTCTCGACGGCGGCTACTGGCTGATCGCGATGCGTGCGCCTCACGATGCGCCGTTCCACGACATCCCCTGGTCGACACCCGCCGTATTGGCGGTGACGCGACGCCGCTGCGAGGAAGCCGGACTGAAGGTCGCAGAGCTGCCGCCCTGGCGGGACGTCGACACGCTTGTCGATCTCGCGTTCGTCTCGCGGGATCTCGACACGCTGCAGGCTCCTCGCACGGCTGCCTTCCTCCGCGAGTCGGCAGCACTCGTTCCGTCGCCGCCGGAGCTCGAGCTCGAGTCGAGCGAGCTGCTCGCAGGGTCACCGTGGCGTGCGGTGATCCGCGACCAGTTGCGCGGTCTCGAGCGCACGACGGAGTACTCGTACCTGGCCGTGCCACGCGCCGTGTTCGTCGCCGCGGTGACCGACAACGACGACGTGCTGCTCGTGCGCCAGTACCGCCATCCGGTGCGAGATTGGACATTGGAAGTGCCTGCTGGCTCGGTCGTCGACGGGGAGACCGCACTCGACAGCGCGAAGCGTGAGCTGCGCGAGGAGACAGGCGGAACGGCCCGCGACTGGGTGCATCTGACGACATTTTTTTCCTCCAGCGCACATCTCAGCCTGCGCTCGGACGCGTTCCTCGCGACCGGAGTCGAGATCGGGGCCGCCGATCCGGAGGAGGGCGAGGACGTGACGCTCGTCCGGATGCCCGTCAGCGAGGCTGTCGCGGTCGCGCGAGCCGGAGGGTTCCCCGAGGGGCAGACCGCGCTAACCGTCCTGCTCGCGGCGGAACGCCTCGACGGACTCGGAAAGGAATGACATGGGCAAGGTCGTGATCAACCTGACGTCAGGGCCTGAGGATCCGGAATCCTCGACGATCGCCTATCTCGTCGGTACGGCCGCGCAGACTGCCGGCCACGAGGTGCTGTTCTTCGTGACGAAAGAGGCCGTTCGGTTCGGACTCCTGGGTGGCACGGAGACGGTGGAGGCCGATGACAGGCCGCGGCTCGCAGATCTCGCGCAACAGTTTGCCGAGCGTGGCAGGGAGATCTCCCTCTGCCCGGTGTGCTTCACGAGCCGCGGGCTCGACGAGGGCGCACTGCTCGAGAATGCGCGAGTCTCCGGAGCAGCGGCGCTGTGGGAATGGGCGGGCGAGAGCGTAACCGCCTTCACATACTGACGAACTCTGGCGAGGCCGTTCGAGGCGGCCCCGCCAGGGTTCGTCGCTACTTGGTCTTCGCGACCTGGCCGCGAATCTCGCCGGCCGCGTTGGTCGCGGTGTGGACGTTCACGTAGGCCTTCTTGCCGTTCAACGCGTTGGCCGCCGCACCCGACACCTTGGCCTTGCCAGACTGACCCGACTTGCACGGGCCGCAGAGCGAGACCAACACCGGGCCGGCCTTCCCCAGGGCACCGCGGTGGATGTGCGCCGCGACTGCCTTACCGGTCAGCCCGGAGAACGTCAGCTTCCAGGTCGCCGTGTACTTGCCGCCCGCGTGCTTGAGCGTCAGCGTAAAGGTTCCCTTGGCAGCGGACGAAACGCCTGTGGGCTTCGGAACCTCGGCTGACCTACTGATCTTAGAGCTGAACTTCGTTACCACGGGCTGCTCGCTCGTCGACGCGGGCGCCGTGGTGGTTTCGCTCGTCGTCGCTGGCGAAGCCGTGGAGGTCGACGAGCCGAACGCCGCGACGGCAAAGCCGAGAGCAAGAACTCCGCCCGCAGTAAGAACAGCTAGAGCAACCGTGATCGTCTTTCGCATGCAGTCCTCCTCGAGTGCAGGTTAGAAGCTTGATTGTGCCCTCAGGAGGGCGCGCGATTCTTACGATTCGGTGACGCGCAAGCGCATTGTGGATCAGACGAGTCGCCCGAGCCTCATGCCCGCAAGCACCGCCAGAACGCCGAGCAGCACGCTTGCTCCGATGCTCGCGAGCGCGATCGCGAGGTCGCGTGCCTCGATGAGATCGAGCGACTCCTGCGCGAACGTCGAGAACGTCGTGTACCCCCCACAGAAGCCGATCGTCAGCCCCACCTTCAGCCACTGGGGCGCGCGCTGCCGGTCGACGATCGCGGCGATGATGAAGCCGACCGCGAAGCAGCCGCTGACGTTGATCACGAAGGTCGCCCAGGGAAACGCGGATTCGACGCGATGCTCGATGAACCGGTCAAGGCTGTAGCGGGAAACCGCGCCGACCGCTCCACCGACCCCGACCGCGAGAACGAGTGGCACACACCCTAGGTACTGGGTGCAGGTGTAGGAATCCTGCCGTTCGTCTCGTACTCTTCGAGTCCGCGGTTGAAAACGCGGACGGTTGGGCAGACAGAACAAGAGGGAGTCGACATGGCGAGAGCGATCTGGTCGGGAGCAATCACCTTCGGGCTGGTCAACGTCCCGATCCGCATGTACAGCGCGATCGACGAGAAGGATCTGCGCTTCCATCTCGTCCACGTCAAGGACGGCAGTCGCATCGGCTACGAGAAGATCTGCAAGGACGAGGGCGAACGCGTGCCGGACAGCGAGATCGGCACCGCCTACGAGCTTTCGAAGGGCGACTACGTCTATCTCGACGACGACGACTTCGCGCGCGCCGCCGGCCCGCTCGGCCGGACGATCGACCTCGCAGACTTCGTGCCGTACAGCGAGATCGACCCGATCTACTTCGAGCGCACCTATTACCTCGGGCCGCAGGACGGCTACGAGAAGGTCTACGCGCTGCTGATGACAGCGATGAAGAACGCCGATCTCGCCGGCATCGCGACGTATGTGATGCGCAAGAAGCAGCACCTCGGCTGCCTGCGCGTCCGGGACGACGTCCTCACGCTGTCGAAGATGTTCTTCGCCGACGAGATCCGTCCGGTCGACGAGATCGCCCCGGAAACTGGCGCTGGAACTGACGCTGGAGGGGGGGTCGAGGTCGGCGCGCGCGAGCTCGAGATGGCGACCGAGCTGATCGAGCGCTTCACCGGGCCGTTCGAGCCCGAGAAGTATCACGACGTCTACCGCGAAGCCTTGCTCGGCGTGATCAAGGCCAAGCAGAAGGGCAAGCCAGTGCCGATCGAGGCGGAGAGCGAGCCGCTCGTTCCGGATCTCATGGAGGCGCTGCGCGCGAGCCTCGATGCGCACCAGGGGCGACCCAGCCGCAGCAAGCGCGTACCGGACGCCGATTTGCCCTCGCTCTCCAAGGCTGCGCTTGCGAAGCGCGCCAAGGAGTCGGGCGTCACCGGCTACTCGCAGATGACGAAGGCCGAGCTCGTCGCGGCGCTCAGCTAGAGGCTTGATGCGAGATAGACGTGCGTGCGGGGAGGAACTGCACCAAGCAGCAGGGATGGCTCGGTCGGTGGCAAGGCTGGAAGCCTTGGTGCCGACCGGGACGGCACTGATGCGACGTGTGCAGGCCCCCAACCGCGGGTGCGGCTATTTCGCATCAAGCCTCTGAGGGGCGCAGAATTCCAGTTCGGAAGCTCCCGTCGCCGATGCTCGCGGCGCTCGGCCGCGGGATCCCGAGCGGCGAAGGCTGGCAGTTCGAGCTGAAGTGGGACGGCTACCGGGCGATCGGCGCCGTCGCCAACGGTGCCGCGCAACTCGTGAGTCGCAATGGCAACGACCTGACGGGGCGTTTCCCGAAGGTCGCGGCCGATCTAGCAATCGCAGCAGAGGGCCACACGTCGCTCGTCGTCGACGGTGAGATCTGCGCGCTCGACGCTGCCGGCCGACCGCGCTTCTCGGCGATGCAGGTGGCGCTGCCGAAGACACCGATCGTCTACGCGGTCTTCGACCTGCTCGAGCTCGACGGGCACTCGACGATCGGGCTGCCGCTCCACGCGAGGCGGGAGCTCCTCGAGCGGCTCATGGGTGACACGACCTCGTCGTTGCGCTTCTCGGAGTCGTTCGCGGACGGCGCGGCGTTGCTCCGGGCCGTGAAAGAGCAGGGTCTCGAGGGGATAGTGGCGAAGCGGTCGGCGTCGCGGTACGTGCCCGGAAAGCGCAGCAACGACTGGGTGAAGGTGAAGTCGCACCTGCGCGAGGAGTTCGTCATCTGCGGCTGGACGGCCGGGCAGGGCCGCCGCGCGGAACGGTTCGGTGCGCTCGTTCTCGGTGTCCGTAAGGGAGCCGAGGTCGTCTACGCCGGAAACTGCGGCACCGGATTCAGCGACTCGGTGATCGACGATCTCGCGAAGCGGTTATCGAAGCTGCGCCGCCAGACGACTCCCTTCGCGGCGGAGCCGAAGATGCCGAAGGTGCGGAAAGGCGACGTCGTGTGGGTGGAGCCACGGCTCGTGTGCGAGGTCGAGTTCGTGGAGTGGACGCACGACGGCCACCTGCGGGCACCGTCGTTCCAGGGTCTCCGAGACGAGGAGACCGCGACCGCGGTGCATCGCGAACGGCCGCTCGCCGCTGAGCGCCGCCGCGGGAACCGCACACTCACGTTGTCGAACCTCGACAAACCGTTCTGGCCAGAGCTCGGAATCACGAAGGGCGACCTGCTTGCCTACTACGAGGCTGTCGCGCCCGTCCTCGTCCCGCACCTGCGTCGACGCCCATTCACGATGCGCCGTTATCCAGATGGCGCCGAGGGCAAGGTCTTCTTCCAGAAGGACGCGCCCAGCCACATGCCGGACTGGATTCCGACGTTCACCACCGAGGTGACCACGCGGAGCCGTCCGCGCGAGACGCGGATCATCCGAATGCCCGTGGTCGGCGACGATCTCGCGCTGTTGTGGATGGTGAACATGGGCTGCATCGACATGAACGCGTGGTACTCGCGTGTCGACCGGCCCGACCGACCCGACTTCGTCCTGTTCGACCTCGACCCGTCCGCGGACGTCGGTTTCCGCGAGACCGTGCAGGTGGCGCTGCTCGTAAGGGATGCGCTTGCCGAGCTCGGGCTCCGCTCGTATCCGAAAACCAGCGGCTCGGACGGCATCCACGTCCTCGTCCCAATCGAGCGGCGTTACACCTACGCGCAGACCCGCGACTTCTCGGCCGTCGTCGCAGACGCAGTGGCGCGATCGAACCCGGGTCTCGCGACCACGGAGTGGAAGAAGTCGAACCGGCGCGGGGTCCTCATCGATGCGAACCAGAACGGGCACGGCAAAACAATCGCGTCGGCGTACTCGGTTCGGCCCGGGCCTGGCGCTCCGGTCTC
>JBBQPW010000050.1:0-11797 GCA_038216845.1 Gaiellales bacterium
CGGCGCGCCTCTCCGCGGCACCGGGGACGTAGAGCCTTCCGGCCGGCTCCATGAAGTCGACCTGCGTGTCGACGTCCCAGAGGACGGGTCTAGCTGACACGCTCCAGCCTCGAGTTCGGCCGGAAGGAGCGACCGACCTTCGCCGTTGCGCGGCCGTCGGTGAGGACGATGTCTCCCGTGAAGTCGTTCTCGCCGCGGATCAGCGACGAGCCGACTCCGTACGCATCAACCGGAACCGCCAGCCGCTCGAATGCCTCGATCTTCGCCACGGTGAACCCGCCCGACGCGACGATCCGTACGCGCTCGAACCCGTCTTCGTCGAGCGCCTGACGCACGCGACGCACGAGCCGCTCGTTGACGCCGCGCGGGTCGAAGTCGCCGAGCTCGCCCCAGAGCGAGCGGTCGACCAGCTGGCCGGAGGTGTCGAGCCTCACGCCCCAGAGACGCGGCCCGAGAGCACGGGCGACATCGAGAGCCGTCCGCACCGAGTCGTTCTCGAAGTCGACGAGGACCGTGATGTTGAAGTTCTCCGGCGCCCACTCGGCAAACTTCGTGGAGGCGAGCACGGTGTTGCCGCCGTACGCCGCGATCAGCGCGTGCGGCACCGTTCCGACGCCACGCCCGCCCCACCACGACGCCTGCGCATCGGACGTGACGCCGACCTCGGCGCCGATCATCGCGCCCGCGACGTAGGCCGCGTAGCCGTCTCCGGTCTGGACGCGGTGGTGGTCGTGGCGCGCGGGCATGAAGATGATCGGCTTCCCGTTCGCGGCTTCGAGCACGCGAGCGACGTTCGTCGTGATCAGCGTCCGCCGCGCGAGTGTCCCGAGATACACCGTCTCGAGATGCGCGAAGAGCGTGTAGTCGCCCTCGATCGTAAGCACCGTCTCCCACGGCTCGATCCGATCGCCGTCGTGCAGCGCGTGCACGGTCAGCTCGTCCCAGCCGTGCGAGCAGAGCTCGAGGATCGCAAGCGCCTCGTCCATACCGCCGAGAATCGCCTCCTTGCGCTGGAACACCTGCATCACGACGCGCGGGTGTTTCCCGTCGGCGAGAAGCGCTGCTCGCGTGTGATTGAAGTAGGCATCCGTGTAGTAGCCCTCGCGCATCTTCTCGACCGGTAGATCGAAGATCTCCGCTGGGAGGCGCGTGCGGTCGACGCGCGTTTCCGGGGTCACGGCGCTTCTTCGAGCTCGAGACAGGCGGCGAGCGCGGCCTCGGCGACGTGGAGCTGCTCTGGGCTCGGCTCCTCGGTGGAGATGCGTACCTGCAGCTCGTGCCCGGGACGCGCGAGAGCTCGTGCGAGCGGCTTGTCCGGGTTGCGTGTCATCCAGCCGAACAACTCGACGGACGCGCCGACTGCACCGAGCGTCCCGACGAGCCTGGCCGCCGGCCTCGCTCGCCGCGGCGCTCCAGCGGTGAGGACGCCCGCCGCCGCAGTCGTGAGCAACAACGGGCCGACGAGGTGGGAACCGCAGCGGTCGTGCTCCTTCGTGGCCCGCTTGCCGTCCTGCTCGTACGTCCCGATCGAAATGTGCTCGGCGCCGTGGTAGGACGCAAGCTCGGCACCGCGCAGGGCGACGAAGGCCGGGGCGAGCGTGGCAATGCCAGCGACGAGCTCCCGAAAGCCCGCAGACATGCGAGAGCGGCGGGCGGCACCGCCGATCAACGTCGCCGCGACCATCGTCGTGACGACGGCCGGCCGCTGGAACGGCATTTGCGCCTCGGGCAGACGACGGCGGACATCGGGCAGTAGTACGAACGCCTCGGCCAGCCGCAGCGGACCGCGAACGAACGGCGTGTGGACGTTCGGCGCGAAACGGCGCTTGCGCCCGGAGGCGATGCGCATGGTTCCGTCGTCGAGTCGAACTGCGCAACCCCAGGCGGTCGGTCCGTGGACGAGAACCCCGTTCGCGAGCGCCATTCCGCCGAGCCTGATCTTTTCCATGGTCAGAGGGTAGCGAGACGACGCAGGGCCGCCTGGAGCTCGCGCGCGGCAGCTCCTCGCTCGAAGCCATGTCCATCGACCTTGACCACCGGCATTACCTCCCTGATGGAGGATGAGGTGAAGACCTCGTCAGCGGCTGCGAGGCCGGCCAGCGGGGCCACATCTTCCTCGACCGTGTACCCACAGCCCGGCGCAAGCTCGAGCAACGCGGCGCGCGTCTCCCCCGCCAGGATGCCGAGCTCGAGCGACGGGGTGTGCAGTGTCGTCCCGGTTCGCCACCAGATGTTCGTCACCGGTCCTTCGAGCACGATCCCATCTGCGTCGACGAACACCGCGTCGTCGGCACCGCGGCGCTTCGCCTCGGCCTCCGCGGCCATGTTCACCGCGTAGCTCGTCGACTTCGTCGCCGGGAGGAGCCAGGGCACGGAACGTCGTGGGTGATAGAGCGAGAGGAGCCGCTGGCCGTTCGCGCGCGCCGGCTCGATCCAGTCCGGAATCGGGCTGACGAGGACGAGCCCGGTCGGGTCATCGGTGGGCGCGCCGGGTGTCCAGTAGAAGCGGAGCACAGCATCGGGAACGCCTGCCGCTTCGAGCGCGACCCTTGCGAGCTGCTCCAGATCGTCGAGCCGTGGCTCGGCGATCCCGACACCCTCGGCGGAACCCGCGAGCCGGTGGAGGTGCTCGCGCAGGCGAAACGGACGTCCGTCGTACACGCGCAAGGTCTCGAAGACTGCGCGCCCCCGAACTAACGCGTCGTCGTCGGCACGAACGACCGGCTCGCTCGGATCGACGAGACCGCGACCGAGCACGGCCAGCGCGAGCGTACTCATGTCGCAGAGCCGTCCGTGACCGACACAGGAAGCAGTGCATCGATCGCACCCAGGATAGGCGCGGCCTTCGTCCAGGACTCCTCGACCTCCTCTGCAGGATCCGAGTCCCAGACGACTCCGCCGCCGACCCAGAAATGGATTCTTCCTTCGGCGACGGCGAACGTCCGGATGGTCAACGCCAGCTCGAGATCGCCATTGCCACGAACCCAACCGAGAGCGCCCATCGACGCCCCACGACCGACCGGCTCGAGCGCAGCGATCAGATCGACCGCCGCGATCTTCGGCGCCCCCGTTATCGAGCCGCCGGGGAACGTCGAAGTGAGCAGCTCCGCGAGGCTTACGCCCTCGCGCAACGTCCCTTCGACAGTGGATACAAGATGCTCGACTCCTGCCATTCCCTCTGGACGCATCAACGACGGCCAGCGCACGCTGCCCGGCTGGCACACCCGTGAGAGGTCGTTGCGTTCCAGATCGACGATCATCACATGCTCGGCGGCGTCCTTCGCCGAGGCGACGAGGTCTGCAGTATTCCCGGCGGGTCGTGTGCCTTTGATCGGCATTGTCCGTACGACCCGCCCGCGCCGCGAGAGGAAGAGCTCCGGCGACGCCGACACGATCGTCCAACCGTCGCCGATCAGCGGGCGAGAAACCAACGGGCGGAGCGGCGCAAGCAAGTCGGCCAACGCATGTGCATCACCGGCAAACGAGGCCGAAAGGTGCTGGACGAGGTTGACCTGGTACACGTCCCCTTCGGCGATGGCAAGTCGGACGGACTCGACGGCGCCTGCGTACTCCGCCGTCGTCCACGTGCGCTCCCACGGCCCGACAACCGTCTGTACCGGACCCGTCCGGTGTCTGACCCCGACCGTGTCCCGCAGGGACACGGCCGCGAGCGGGAGCGGACATGGCTCGGGTGGCGGCGGGCTCTGATCCCGGCGGATCGTCTGGGACAACCCGTACCCGAGGTAGAGATCGGCGACCAGATCCTCGCCGCCGGGTGCGAAGAACCCCCGCTCGCGAAGCCACTCCTCGATCGCCTCGAACGCTCCCTCCGCAGACCAGAGCTCGAGCATGGTCTTCAGCCGAGCGCCTTCGCCACGAAGCGAAGCCCGTCGACGCCGAGCTCCAGATCGTCGACCGGAATCCGCTCGTCTGCCGAGTGCACGAGCCTGGCAGCCACGTCGGCATTCATCGTCCGCATCGGGAAGAAACCGTAGGCAACCGTGCCGAACGCCTGGCGCAACCAGTGGCTGTCCGTGAACCCCGAGTTGCAGATCGGAGCGACCCGCGCATCGGGCTCTATCTGCTCAACGAACCCCTCGATCGCGTGCCACAGCGGCGTGTCGAGCGGCGACCGCGTACCGCCGGTCCCCTCGATCCAGTGGATCTCGAACTTGCCGTCGTCGATTCCCGCAGCGACGAGTGCGGCGCGCACGACCGGCTCGATGTCCGCGGGCCCATCCCCGGGAAGAAGTCGGCAGTCCACGGTCACCTCGCACATTGCGGGGATGACGTTGCGCTGCTTCGAGGCCTCGATCAGCGTCGGCGAGAGCGTGAACGACAGCAATGGCTCGACCAGCTCTCCCGCAAGCGGATCGAACGCTCGGGCTCGTGCGAGCGCGTCCTCCGGGGCAGGAGCTTCGCCGAGAACGACCTCCAGGAAGCGCGCCACCTCTGGAACGAGCACGGCGGGGGGCGAGAGTTCGGCAAGCGCCTGGATCGCCCGGGCCGCCCGAACGAGTGCGTTGTCGGCGATCCCGGGGGCCGCCGCGTGGCCGCTCCGGCCGTGCACCCGGAGGAGGAACGGCGCGCTCATCTTCTCGGCGCTGCCGCAGAGGTAGACCGGCTTGCCGCCGAGCACGACTCGCTCGCCGGCGCCCTCGTTCAGCGAGTAGTCAACGCGCACAACATCTGGATGGGTCTTCACAAGCCACTCGAGACCAAAGAACTCTCCGACCTCCTCGTCCGCCGTCGCGATGAAGAGGAGGTCGCCGGCGGGTCGGAACCCTTCGCGCCAGAGCGACGCGAAAGCGACAGCGCTCGCCGCTACCTGGCCCTTCATGTCGAGCGCACCACGGCCCCAGATCTCGCTGTCGACGAGGTCGCCCGACCACGGATCGCGCTCCCATTCGCCCGGATCGGCGCGCACGGTATCGGTGTGGCAGAGAAACGCGAGCGACGGGCCGTCACCGCCCGGCAGCCGTGCCACGAGGTTCGCCCGTTCCGGCACTCGGGCGTAGAGCTCGCTCTCGATCCCCGACGCTCCAAGATAGTCACGAAGCAGCTCAGCGGCGAGCGTCTCGTTCCCCGGCGGGTTGACCGTGTCCAGCCGTAGGAGCGCCCGCAGGAGCTCGGTGACCTCCTCGCTAGGGGCGCGTTTCAGAATGAAGCCTTGTGGCGCCGTGACGTGCTGCGCACGCACCGCCGCCGACGACGCATCATCCTGAACCGCGCCCTAGCCTCACGTCGACTGGGAAAGCGCCGTCAGCTCGTTGCGGACATCCCAGAGCTCGGGGTACTCAACCCTGTGGATGAGGCGGCCGAGAACCTCGACCGGCGTTCCCTGCGTTCCAACAACATGGTCTCCGATGATGCGGGCGACAACCCGGTAGTGGCGAATCCGCCAGGTCTGGAGCCACTCGTCGAGCTCCATGAGCGCCTCTGCGAGCTGATACATCTCCTCGTGCTCACGCCCATGGATGTAGAGGTCGAGCAGCGAGATGCCGGCCTGCTCGCGAGCGGCGTGGAACGCCTCGCCGAGCCGCGCCATCGCGGGCCGCAGCTCCTTGACGCCCGGCGAGTCGAAGCCACTGCCATGGCCAAGAACCTTGCGGATCTCCTGGTACTCCCACGGCGACATCTGCTCCAGCATGTCGAGCTGCGACGTGATGAAGCGGAGGCACATGCTCGCCCGGCGCAGCAGGCGTAGCGCACCGGGAACATCGCCTTCGCCCACGAGAACGGCAGCCCCCGCCGTGTCGTTCCAGCAGAGCTTGAGCCAGAGCTCCGAGGACTGATGGACGACCTGGAACAGCAGCTCGTCACGATGAACCCACTCGTCCGACCCTTTCTGCAACGCGAGCAGCTCCTCGGTGTTGAGGTAGCGCTCATAGTCGCTGCGGGCCGTGCCGGAGAGAACGGGACGGTTCAGCGGCGGCTCCCATGCCTCCTCTGTGTTGTTCCGCGTGCTCTCTTGCGCGGTCTCCTGTGGCGTCTCCGGTGACATGCCAGGGAGCATACTCCGAGCTATGGGTGACCTCTTCGCAGACGCGGCTGACACTCGGCAGGAGGAATCGGCGCCGCTCCCACAGCGCATGCGGCCACGCTCGCTTGCCGAGCTCGTCGGTCAGAAACACGTCTTGGGCGAGGGCTCAGCGCTGCGGCTCGCGATCGAGGGCGACCGTCCGCCATCGATGATCCTCCACGGACCGCCGGGCGTCGGGAAGACGACGCTCGCCCGGATCGTGGCGGAGACCACGGGCGCGGAGTTCGAGGAGATGTCGGCCGTCTCGGCGCGAGTCGACGACGTTCGCGGCGTTCTCCAGCGGGCGCGCGACCGGCTGGGCGGGAACGGTCGGCGCACGATCCTGTTCCTCGACGAGATCCACCGTTTCAACAAGGCGCAGCAGGACGCGCTGCTCCCCGGCGTCGAGAGCGGTCTGCTGACGCTGATTGGTGCGACGACCGAGAACCCGTATTTCGAGGTGAACGCCGCACTCCTTTCGCGGTGCACGGTGATCGAGTTGGAGTCGCTTTCGGACGACGAGGTCGCCGCGGTGGTCGAACGCGGCGCGGGCGTACTCGGCGTGGAGGTTCCGGCCGAGGTCACCGAGCTGATCGTGCAACGCGCCGGCGGCGACGCGCGAAGCGCCCTCGCGACCCTCGAACTGGTGACGCAGACCGCCGCAGCGGAAGGCGTTCCGCTCGAGGCACGTCACGTCGCGGACGCGGCTCGCAAGCGACCGCTGCGCTACGACCGCGCCGACGACCAGCACTACGACTTCGCCTCGGCGTTCATCAAGTCGATGCGCGGCGGAGACGCCGACGCTGCCGTCTACTACCTCGCGGCGATGCTCGAAGGCGGCGAGGACGCCCGCTTCATCGCACGGCGCATGGTCATTCTCGCGTCCGAGGACGTCGGCAATGCCGACCCGCAGGCGCTCGTCGTCGCCGTGGCGGCTGCGCACGCGGTCGAGCACGTCGGTCTCCCCGAAGCGCAACTCAATCTTGCCCAGGCCGCGATCTACCTGGCGCGGGCGCCGAAGTCGAACGCCTCCGCCATGGCAATCTGGACAGCGCGGCAGGACGTGCGGGAGCACGGCAACGCGCGCCCACCGGCGATGCTGCGGAGCAGCGGCTATCGCGGAGCTGCGGCTCGCGGCCATGGCGAGGGCTACGTCTACCCGCACGACGACGCAGCCGGTTTCGAGATCGAGTATTTGCCGGAGGAACTCCGCGGCCGCCGCTACTACACGCCGTCCGGCAACGGCGAGGAGGCCGACGACCCGGGCGAGCCACCCGGCTAGGATCGGCTGATGGCCCTGGAGATCGGCGATCTGGCTCCCGACTTCGACCTCGAGGCGAAGTGGCCGGATCGCGTGCGGCTGAGCGACTTCCGAGGCCACAGCAATGTGCTGCTCGTCTTCCACCCGTTTGCCTGGACCCCTGTGTGCACGGAGGAAGCGCTCGATCTGCAGGCGAACCTGCCATCGTTCCGGAGCGCCGAGACCGAGGTGGTGTTCGTCTCGTGCGACACGTCCGCGGCGCGTCAAGCTTGGAAGCGAGAGCTCGGCGCCGAGTTCACGTTCGCGTCGGACTTCTGGTCGCACGGCGCCGCAGCGCAGGCGTACGGCGTGTTCAACGATGAGACCGGCGCCTCGGTTCGAGGCACGTTCCTGATCGATAAGCAGGGGACGATCATCTGGTCGCTCGTCACCGACGGCGCGAGACGCGATGAGCTCGTGCCCGGGCCGCTCGACACACTCGCCTCAGGGCAATGACCTTGGCCGTCAGCGAATGGGGCGACCCGGCCGCGTCGCGGCTCCTCTGCCTGCACGGAGTCACCGGCCACGGGCGCCATTTCGCGCGGCTCGCCGAGAGGCTGGCGCCGCGCTTCCACGTCATCGCGCCTGATCTTCTCGGTCACGGGGACTCCCGCCGCGAGCCGCCCTGGTCGCTCGACGCACACGTGGAGGCGGTCTTCGAAACGGTCGGCCGGGAGCCTGCGGTGTGCCTCGGACACTCGTTCGGCGGACGCATCGCCGTCGAGCTCGCCGCCCGCGAGCCCGGCTTCGCGACCTGCCTCGTCCTTCTCGACCCGGCGATCGCGGTCCCGCCGCAAGCGGCGCTCTTCGCGGCCGAGAACACCAGACCGGAGCGCGTCTATGCGTCGTTCTCGGACGCTATCGACCGTCGCTACGAGGAGAGCTCGCTGTACTCCACCGATCGAGCCACACTGGAGGCCGAACTCGAGTTGCACCTCGTTCGCAGCGACACCGACGGCCTGTGGCGCTATCGCTACTGCCAGTCGGCTGTCATTGCCGCGTACAGCGAGATGGCGAGCCCGCCGCCGTTCGAAGTGCTCCGCGTGCCGACCCTGCTCGTCCTCGGCGCCCACTCATATCTCTCGTACGAGCACCTGCTCGACGCGCACCGGGCGGCGCTCGGCGATCTGCTCGAGGTCGTGACCGTCGACGGAGGCCACACAATCCTGCTCGATGCGTTCGACGAAACGGCAGCCGCGATCGAGGCTTTCCTTGCCTAACCCTCGTAGTACTCGTCGGCAATCGCGAGCACGTCGTCGAGAACGGCCAGGCCTTCCTCGGCTTCTTCACGCGTCACGGTCAGCGGCGGCACGACCATCACGACGTTCCAGTGGGTCATCAGGTAGAGCCCACGCTCGAGTGCCGCCTTCACGAGCCTCGCGACCGGAGCCGCTGCCTCGCCGCCCACGTTGAAGGGAACGAGCATCTCGCGCGTCTCGCGATTCTTGACGAGCTCGAGTCCGAAGAAGCAGCCCTTGCCGCGAACGTCGCCGATCGACGGATGCCGCGCCTGCAGGCCGGCAAGCGCCTCGGCAAAGTAATCACCCATCGCGGCCGCATTCTCGACGATCCCCTCCTCGCGGAACGCCTCGATCGACGCGACAGCCGACGCGCAGGCGAGAGGATGCCCCGCGTACGTGAGCCCACCCGGGAAGAAGCGATCGCGCACCTGGTCGACGATCTCGCCTCGAGCGATCATCGCCCCGAGCGGCACATAACCCGAGTTGATCCCCTTCGCGACGCACAGGATGTCCGGCACGACGTCCCAGTGCTCGCACGCAAACCATTTGCCGGTGCGGCCGAAGCCGGCCATCACCTCGTCGAGGATCAGCAAGATCCCGTGCCGGTTGCACACCTCGCGGATCGACTGGAGGTAGCCATCCGGCGGCACGATGATCCCGTTCGTTCCCGTCACGGTCTCGAGCATCACGGCAGCGACCGTATGCGCGCCTTCGTACTGGAGGATCTCCTCGAGGTGCGGCGCGCCGGTGCACACGGGACAGGGATCGGGATGCCCGGCAGAACAGCGGTATGTGTACGGGTCGAACATGCGCACGACGCCCGGCATGCCCGGCTCGACCGGCCAGCGGCGCGGGTCGCCCGTCAGCGTCACGGCCGCGTTCGTCGCGCCGTGGTAGGAGCGGTAGCGGGCGATGATCTTGTGCCGACCCGTGACCATGCGTGCGAGCTTGACGGCGTTCTCGTTCGCCTCCGCGCCACCGTTCGTGAAGAACGAGACGGAGAGGTCCCCTGGCGTCACCTCGGAGAGAAGTCGCCCGAGCGTCGAGCGCGACTCGTTCGCCATCGGTGGGCCGATGGTGCAGAGCACGTCTGCCTGATCCTTGATCGCCTGGATGATCTTCGGATGCTGGTGCCCGATGTTGACATTGACGAGCTGTGACGCGAAGTCGAGGTAGCGCTTCCCGTCGTAGTCCCAGAAGTAGCGGCCCTCGGCGCCGGCGACCGCGATCGGATTGATCGCGTTCTGCACCGACCACGAGTAGAGGACGTGCTCCTTGGCATCGGCGACGATCTGCGCGCCGAGGTTCGGGTCGGTCTCGATCGTGGCCATCCCGAATCCTAACTCGGCGCTGGCTGCGGAAGGACAGGTCAGGCAGCGATACGGTCGCGGCCCAACGCCTTCGCCTGGTAGAGCCGGGCATCGGCGAGGGCGAGAAGATCTTCCGACTCCGCGGGTTCTTCCGCACAAACGACTCCTGCGGACAACGTGAGCGAGAGCTCGCCGTCCAACTCAGGCCACGGCCTCTCGCGCAGGGCATGGCGCAAGCGCTCGCAGCAACCGAGCGCCTCCTCCCGGCTCGTCGCCGGCATCACGACGACGAACTCCTCTCCACCGGAGCGAACGACGACGTCTCCGTCGCGGACGCACTGCTTGAGGAGGTCGGCGACGGCCCGGAGCACTCGGTCGCCGGCCTCGTGCCCGAAACGGTCGTTGACCGACTTGAAGTGGTCAAGATCGACGAGCGCGAGCGCAATGCTTTCGAACCCCCGCTTTCCCGGCCCGATCATCAACGGTAGCTCCCGGGCGAGCCAGCGCCGGTTCCTGAGCCCGGTCAACCAGTCGCGATCCGCCTGTTCCCGAAGTTGATCGCGGAGCTCCTCGAGCTGGCTCATGCGTTCTTCCAGCTCGGACTTTGTCGCGTTCAGCTCGCCGACGAGTCCTTCGAGCTCGCTGTTCTTCGCGGCGAGCACCGTCGCCTCGCGACGAGCGGCGGCGACCTCGAGGCTTGCCTGTTGCAGCGCCAGCTGATGGCTCGCCTGCTGCTCGATCACCGCACGCTCGAGGGCAAAGCCGTCTACCAGAGCAGCGTACGCCTCCGCGTGTTTCCCCGCCGCCCGGAGAACCTCGGCCAGGCTGCGGAGGAGTAGACCGCGAACGAACGGTGGTGCTTGGCCCGAAACAGCCAAACCGCGCGCCCCCGCGGCAATCGCGTCCTCGACTCGGCCGAGCCCGACAAGACATCGCATTCGAACCTCGTGGGTGACCCCGTGTAGGTACGGGTCGGGAGCATCATCCGTGGCCTCGAGCAGCCGGAGAACCTCGTCGACGTCGGCAAGTGCTGCCGAGGCGTCGCCGGTCGCAAGCCGAATGTCCGCCCGCGTCCCGAGCGCATACGCGAGGGGATACCGCGCATCGTCTCCCAGCACCATCGCCAGCTCGACGGCCAGCTCGACCTCGGCAACCGCCTCGGTCAGCTTGCCGTGCCGGTACAGCGTGTACGCCACGTCGTTGCGGCCGCCGACCTCCTCGTACGGGGCGCCGAGCTCGACGGCGAGCTCGACCACCTGCCACGCCACATCGAGCCCGGAAGCCGCCTCCATGTTGCCGAGGATCAGCGAGAGATGGTTGCGGGCGTCGAGCCGTACGCGATTGAGATGGTGTCGGTCGGCGATCGCGATCGCCTCCTCGACCCGCTCGAGCGCGTCTCGATAGCCGCCTGAGTACAACGCGAGCCGCGCGTGCGCGACGGCGACCTCGGCGAGGAGGTCCGGCGCAGCGCACGACGCGAGCAGTGGTTCTGCCCGGAGCAGCGCTTGGAGGGCCGCGTCGAGATCGCCGCGGCGAATCGCTACACGAGCTTCGAGCGCCAGCGCGCGGCCGAGCTGTCGGAAGTCCAAGGCACTCTCGGCCGCGAGTCGCACCTCACGCGCCGTCTCGAGCGCACGGAACGGTCGCTCACTGAGGATCGCGTAGCTGCGTTCGATCTCGTGGTCATGGTCGGTCATGAGCTGACCGCCGATCGCCGTCGGGTTCCTGGGCTCCTCATCACCGCATCGTTGGTCTCATCGGCCCGACCTGACAATCCCTCAACCCTCGCCTTCAACGCGTGGCAGAGTGGCGACATGGCAACGATGGCCGATCTCGACGAGCTCGCGCTCGCGATGCCGGAGACGACAAAGCAGATCTCGTCCGACCGGCGGCCGGAGTACCAGGTGCACGGGAAGATGTTCGT
>JBBQPW010000051.1:0-11696 GCA_038216845.1 Gaiellales bacterium
GGTGCCGTTGAAGACACCTGAGATCTATTTCGTGGTTGGGGCGGCAGCTTCCGGGCAGATCGCCGTTCTCGGTTCCCAGCCGGGTGAGAAGGACTACTCACCGATCTGGCGCGAAGTGCAAGTGACCTTCAAACCAGGTCACAGGCCCGTGCTGCTGAAGAGCGACACGCAAATCGAGGCGTTGAAGAAGAAAGGGGTCATCAGCGAGAAGGAAACCTCCTTCCGCCTCAACTGCCCGGTCATCAAAGTCGGAAAGGGCTAACCCCACACGGTGCGCGGAGCCCGTCGTCGGACGGGCTCCAACGCCGACTGTCGCGCCATGCTCCTCAAAGGGCGCGGGGAGGGCTGCTGGGAGACCTGAGCGCAGCCGGATAAGGAGCTGTGCTCGCTACCTGCGTCGTCCTTCCGATAGATGATGTCGGGGGCAGGAGCGCGGCCGGCTAATGCGAACTCCCGATCTCATGACCGCCTTCGGAGAGGATGCCTTCGGTGGGCGGGCCCCGCACCTCTCATCCTGCTGGCGCAGACCCGCCAGGCCCGACCGGGACAAAGTCGCGCTCGACCAACTCGAAGAACACCGCAGCGAGGCCATGCAGCACATGCAGGAGAGGGAGAAAGCGATCAAAACCGAGACCGACGAACTCAAAGCACTGCTGACCGCCAACGCGAAACTGACACAACAAGACAAGGATCTGACGGCAAGGATCGAAGCGTTGACGCGCGAGATCCACGCGCGACTGCCAGCGGCCTGAACGTCCGGGGGGTGCGGTGGGCGGTGGTTCTAGAGAGCAGCTATTCGTCGTCGCCGAGCCGGTCTGCTTCGGTGGGTGTTAGACCCGCAGCCCGCGCTGCCCTTGCATCCGCTGCGGCAGCCTCGATGTCCCCGGAGCTGATCTTTCGTTCGTCGGGGGTCTGAGTGGCTATCGCGTCCGCACGGTTCATCGCCGTCGCGTCCCGCTTCTGTCGGAACTTCTTGAACCATTCCAGGATGCTCATTGCCGGCCTCCGCGTTGGGCTTTGTACGTCTTCCGTGCTGCGCTAGGAGCTCGAGATCACGACCAGGCGAACCGGAACTCCGTCAACGCTCCGCGTCGGTGCGTCAGCGGTCGCCTTCGACTCCACAAGACCCTCCTCTTCTTCGGGCCGTACGGCAACCACTATCTCATCAGCCGCGAAGGTCGCGAGCGCGTCTCGGATGGCGAGCTCGATGTCGGCCTCCCCGGCCACGGCTTCCACGGTTTCCCCAGGAAGCTGCTCGGCCGTCCGCTCGGCCACCCGTTGAGCATGGCCGAACGCTCGTTGGTCGTTGGCCAGCCAGTCGAGAACGCCCTGCCGGACAACGGGCACGACCACCTTGATCGTGTCGGCCTCACCGACGTAGGCCCGAAGGTCCGCTTCCGCGTGTTCCACGGTGCTCACGAGGAGAACGTTCCGCACAGCCGTAGATCGTATCCCGAACGAGCAACCGGACCCTACTAGCTTGGTAGGGCCACTCGTGAAGTCCAGGCAGATCACACAAGATTTCTAGGCGTACGCCCAGTTCTCGGACATCGCTACGGTGGGGCTCGCGTGAAGGTTACGCCTCGGTGTTCGCAAGCGAGCGTTGAGCACAGTCGGGGCGATGCTCGGCCCATTCCCGTCCTCATGCTGGAACACCCGCCAGGTGTCCTCAGCTCGAGCGCGTGCCGACGAACGCGATCTTGCACGCCAGCACCGCCCACACCATCCTCGGGCGGGTACCGGCATGACCTACCACTCCCAACGCAAACGCGCCCTCGAGCACTTCTACCCCCTGCACCCACCGTTGCCGCGCCGGGTGCGCTTTCTCTCCGCCGACATGATCAAGTGTTACGGGTGTGGCACTCGCGCCGTCGCGCCGCGAGCACCTCGGTCAGGTCGCGGCGTTCCAAATGACCGCGAACCGAAGGGATCAGCCGAAACGGGTGGCACGCGCGTGGACGCGCGTGGTCGGGCTTTCGTTCCCTCCATGTTCCCCCGCCAAGAGTCATTCAGCTCCGCGCCGCCGCCACCGGTACGTTCCGTGGCCGCGAGCTCGAGGAGCGCCAGCGAGTTCAGACGGCGGGGAGCAAGTCGCCAGGCGCGCGAGCCGGCTCACGGCGCCGCGTCGAGAGGATCGCACGGCTCTTCCTCCGTCGAGCGGAGCAGCGTCAGGGCCATCAGCGGGAAGAGCAGCACCGACAAGAGGCCGGCAGCGACAAGCGCCGTGTAAACGGCGGGACGGAGAAGATCGAGCTGTACACCGATCTGGCCCGCGACGACCAAGAAGCTGAGCGAAGTTGCCTGTAACAGCGCCGCCGCGAGTGTCTGGGTGTGAGTTGGCAGCGACCTGTAAACAAGCGCCGGCGGGCCGCGGGCGACGAACAAAACGGTGAGGAAGATCGGCACGCGTACCAGATTGGTGGCGTTCGCGAAGAGGGCGTTCAGCTCGAACCGCACGCCGGTCGCGACGAAGAACACCGGGACGAACACGCCATAACCGACCGCCTCGAGCTTCTGACGGAACTCTGGGTGCGTCATCGTCTGGTCGCGGTCGACGTGCTTGACGATCGCACCGGCGAGGAAGGCGCCGAGAATCGCCTCCAGGCCGAGCCGCTCGGCAAGCACGACAAAGAGGGCAAGCAAGAGAAACGACCCGCGGATGCGAATCTCCGCTGTCGTGTCCTGCAGGCGCCGCAGCGTCGCTGAGATGCGCATCGACTGCTCGGCACCGAGAACGGCGACGCCGACCGCGATTACGAACAGCCCGAACAGAACCAGCTTCGCACCGACGCCGCTGGCCTCCCCGGAGAAGAAGAGCGACAGCAAGACAATGGTCGCGATCTCCGGCGATCGAGGCGCCCGCGACGACGAGCTGTCCAAACGGAGTACTAACCTGACCCGCGTCCTTCAGGACCGGAATCACAATCCCCAAGCGAGGCGGCGGACAAGGCGATGCCGACAAGAAGCGGCGACTTAACGAGCCCGCTTGCGTGCAGGCCAAGACCGATCAGCAGCGCGAGTCCGAACGAGCTCGCGTACCCGAGTGGCGTGAGGCGGAGCAGGCGACCGCGAAAGCGCTCATACTCGACTTCGAGACCGGCGAGCAGAAGCAGAAAAGCGAGCCTCAGTAGGCTCATCACCTGGATCGGCGTGTCGATCGAAACCAAGCCCAACACCTGAGGTCCGATCACAATTCCGAGCACGATCGCCGGCACCCGGATCGTCGGGAAGAGTCCGAGCGCGAGCGGGGCCGCGAGCGCCGCCGCCGCGACGATCGCCAGCCCACCGAACGAGATCGCGTGCATCGCGCGCGCTCGGGAACGAGCCGACGCCGCAGTACCTCTTCCGACCACCAGACTGCGGCGGAGCGGACGGTCGCTGCCGTCCCAGTTGCTGATCTTCGCAGCGGCTACTGGGAGTATCCCTCGGTCACCTCGCCCTTGTGTGCGGCAAATGCAGCCAGCACCTCCTCCTTCTCCCGTTCGGGCACCTTGAGAAAGTCAAGCGTTCGCCCAAGTTCAGCCGCCACCTCATCGAACTCGGCGGGAGAGATCTTCAGTGCGCGATGCGCTTCTTCCAAGCCAAGCGGAGTACCGCCCGGTTTCGTGGCTGCATATTGCTGGGGGCCACCGGCAACGTTGCAGACCCACAACGCGCGCATGAATTTGAGGCCCGGAAGCCTGCCCAGATTGTTGGTGTGCCATTCCCGAAGGGCGGGGTTCTCCGATCTCTGGCCGACGATAGGGTTTTGCACGACGGCATCGCTGAAGTGGTCAACCACTGCTGCAATGGCAAATGCGCCACCGAGCCTTTCGTACAGACTTGACTCCGTCATTGTTTCCTCCCAGGTCGTTCTTGAAAGCGTCCCGCCGTCCCGTTGAAGGGGACCGCGCCGAGCAAAAGCAAGGCGTCGACCGCTCCGAGCACGGTCAGGAAACGGGCTAGCCCGAGGGCACCGTTCCACATCCGTGACATTTCGCTCCCCATCGGACTGAGACAGGAGCGTATTCGGGACTTCCGGCAAGGAATGTGATCGTTTATACAGAGGCGTGTGATTCTTCGCACACATTGAGCAAGGCAGCAGTGGACGGGCTCTGAGAGTCTCCCGCTGCGGACGGTCTACACGGAACCGTCAATCCGGACGAAGGAGGAGGGCCGAGCACATTCACGGAAACTCTGACGCGTCTGGTCAGCACAGACTACGGCCGCTGCGGAGCGCGAGCTTGATCGCAGCTTTGGAACCCGCGGAAGCCGAGTCGGCCGCTGTCCTGCTGGAATCCTGCCCGTCCCTGTCGCTCTCGGCGGGGGCGCTGCACAAGCCCACGGACACACGCCAAGAGGTCCTTCTCCTACTCGAGGAAGGGTTCGTGGTTGTTCGCAGCCTTCCGCCTCCACCGTCGCGGCCGATGATCACCTGTGAGGCCGCCTACGGCGGGATCGTGCTTCCGCCCGCCCCCGAAGAGCTCCTCGAGGCGATTCTCGATTCGCGCCTCACCCTGCTGTCCGAACGCATCGTCAGCCGGCTCCTGGAGTTCCCCGGAGTGGGCGATGCCGTCCTCCGGAAAGTAGCGGAAACGCTTCGGCGCAAGCAGGACTCGATCGCAAACTTCGGCGATGTTCGTCACGTCGAGCGCATCCGCCGCAAGCTCCTGCAGCTCGCGCGTGACTACGGCCGTGTGACCGTCGAGGGGGTGAAGCTCGATCTGCCCCTAACGCACGCCCTGCTTGGAGAGATGGTCGGATCGGAGCGAGAGACAGTGACGCGCGGAATCCATCAGCTCGAACGTGAGGGCTTCCTCAGTCGCGAAACCCACCACTACCGGCTGCACATCGTCCCGGAAGCGCTCGCTCGATAGGGGCCTGCCTTGAAAAGAACAGCGTTACAGCGACGGAGTGAGTGCGCGACGGCGGTGCAGGCGGCGAAACAGATCTGCGAAGGGATGGAGGAGAAGCGTGTTCGAAATCCTCGGCATGGCGGGCATCACGATCTCGGCGTTGGCCTATGTGCCACAGGTAGTGCACCTCGGGAAGGAACACTGCTTTGCGGGTGTCAGCCGCCGCGCATGGGCGATGTGGGTGTCGGCAGCCTGCTCGTCGGCACGCTTGCGGTCCATCGCGGCGACCTCGTGTTCATCGTGCTCCAGGTCAGCAGCTTGACGTCGGCCGCCATCATCCTGTCCCTCGCGCAGAGGTACCGCGGAATGGTACGCGAAGTTCATGCAGCCCACTTCCCGCCGCACGACCATCGTGACATGCCGTGACGGTCTCCGAGACCATGCACGGCGCTACCGTTCCGCCTCGGTGTCGAACTTGCGGGGAACAACGCGCTGATACGGCCGATGAGCGATCTCGGCCTGTATCTCGCCGGCGCGCGGACTGCGCGCAGCCAGGCACACCTTCCCTGGACGAGTCCTGAGTCTCCCGAGGGACCTCGAACCTGCCCCCAAGAAGTTGGGGGCTGGGCCTCGCCGCGCGGCTTCCAGCGAGGCCTCTCGCGCGCCAGCCTGGGCACGAGCCAGGGCGGGCGCACGAGCGACCCGCGGGTAGGCCGGGCTCTAGGCTTCCTGCTTGCCCGCGGACACCCGGTGACGATCGACGCTGAGCGCCTCGGCGAGCGAGTCGCCGCTTCTGCTCCGCTGGAGCAGGGTCTCGAGCTGGGAGCTTGCCTCCCTGAAGCCGCGTACCAGCTTGTCCAGGCGGGCTTCAATCGCACGCGTCTCTTCCTGCAACTCGCTCTGCTTGCGCTGGCCCTCGACTTCGATCTGTTTCGCCATCGCCTCCGCCGCCTCGCGAACGGCGCGCGCCTGGGACTCCGCCTCGCGCTGGATCCGGCCAGCTTCGCCATCCGCCTCGCGGCGTTTCTGCGTCGCGTACGAGTCGGCCACCTGGCGGGTCTCTGCGGCGTACGCTCCCGCCTCCTCGCGCAGGCGGTGCGTCTCGTGCTCGGCCTCGGCCAAGCGCGCCGTTGCGTCTCGCTCTGCCTGTGCTCGGGTGTCTGCCGCCTCGCCCTCGGCGTCCGCACCGACTTGGCGGGCGGCCTCCTCTGCAGTGCGGATGATCTCGTTGATCCGCTCACCGATATCCATCCGAGCCGGCCCAGCGGTCGGCTCCTCGCTGGCACTCGTAGTTCCCCCGTCGTCGGGTCGCGGGGACGACTCGAGAACGACTGCTTGCTCCTGCGACCCATCGGACACGAAATTCCTCCTTGGCGGCGAAAGTTGATTGACCAATGTATTCCATCTCACCGAAGAAGATGCAACTGCTGCAACGAAAGCCTGCCGTTCTTCGTCGGTCAGCAGGTCATGCGTCGGCGATTCGTCACCGGTCGCACGCTGCAAGCGTCGGATGAACGACCCGTCGACGTTTCGATGCCCGATCATCCTGACCGATACCGGTCCGTGGGACGGCCGGAGTCGTGGTCCGCCGAGGACGGCGGGTGATCTGGCATCGCCTCGCCTCCGCCGCTTGAGCATCACGGCCGCGAGCAGGCCGAGGGCGAAAGCCGAAGCGGTGCTGCCGGCGACTGCCGCGACCGGAAACGACGCGCTCGGGCTCTGCTCTGAGGGCGCGGGGGCCGGGGCGCTCGTGCGGGGCGTGACTGCCGCGGGTTTCTGCTCGGCGGCCCGTGGCTTGTTTGTCTTGGGCTTCGACCGCGGCGCGGGCTTGCCGAGCGGAAACGTCGTCCAGAGCTCGACTGGACTCCGATGGTTGGGTGGTTTCCGTGTGGCCGGCAAGGCCGGGGAGACGGGTCCTGCCAGGAGCCCGACGACCGTCGCTACGAGCAGCCCGCGGTTTGCCATCAGCGGATCGTCAGTGGCGTCCCGATCGGGAGCACCTTCGCGAGGTTCAGGATGTCGGCGTTTCGCATCCGGATGCAGCCGTGCGAGACCCGTCCCGGGAGCAGTCCGGGCCGGTCAGTTCCGTGGATGCCGATGTATCCGCCTGCGGGCCAGTCGGTGAGCACCTGCGACCTTGCGCTCGTGCCGAACGCAACCGGTCCGTAGAAGGGGTCGTTGAAGCCTGCGAGGCGATCGCGGACGTAGAACTCACCGGCGGGGGTCGGCCACCGTGTCGTCCCGATGCCGATGTCCGCGCTGAAGATCACCCGTCCTCGCCGGTAGAGCGTCGCCCTCAGCTTCGCGCGGTCGACGACGAGGTGCGTGTCGACGATGTTCGTAGGCCCGAGGGCACGTCTCGGTACCCAGGCCTCCGTGTTGTTCGGCAGGGAGGGGAGGCGGACGTAGCTCCACACCGTTCCGTTCGCTGCGACTGCGGCACGGAGGACGAGCACCACATTGCCTGTTCCCTCGGGCGTCATGCTCGGGAGCTCGGCGGCGACCGGTGCTCCAGGGCGAGGCGCGGCTCGGGCGCTGACGCTGCGCAGCACGCTCGACCACCGCGCCTCGGCTCCGCTGTAGGCAAGGACGCGGGGCTTTGGAATCGCGAGTGCCGGCCGGGGTGGCGGCGGAAGCATCCTTTCCGGGGCCACCTCGCCTCCGCGGGCACTGTGCGACACCTGGACGAAGGTCGCGAAGGCAGCACCAATCAGCACGAGCGCTACTGCGAGCGTCTCGAGCAGCCGGCGCCGTTTCAACCCGTGTACCGCGGGGCCCCCTTGCCCGTCGTCTTCGGTTGGGCGGCCACGAAGTGCGTCGACTGGACGATGCGCTCTATGTGCGGCCGCGACTCAGCCTGGTCGAATGCCGTGGCCGCAGGAGTGATCCCGAACAGATGCCGCATCCATGCCGCATGCCGAGCTTCGACCGAGTGAATGGAGATCGCAGCCGCGAGGAGAGCGTCCGACTTGATCATCGGCGCCTGGCCCTTGTACGCCGCGACCGCGAGGTCCTCGAAGGCCACCGCAGTCTTGAGGAACTTCTGCTCGTTCTCCGTCGTCCCCTGGAAGTTGAACCTGGGCCGGCCGACGGCTGCCTTCCCGAGCGCCTTCCGCAGCGCCGCGACGTGGGCGCGCTCCACCGCGCCGAGCACCCGAGCCGCCCGGCGCGCGCGACCGCGCAGCGCGCCGACTTGCTCCGCTTCCGTATAGAAGGCGGCCTGGAGATACTCGAGCGTCAGTGCGAAGTTGAGGAGGTCGACGTCGCTCGCGGCGAACGCGTCTGCGGGCTCTGCTGCGCCGAGCGCAGCGAGGAGCGCCCCGACGCCGGCGCCCGCCCGCAGCAGCCCCGCACGCGTACGGGTGCGAGAGAACGCTTCGGCGAGTGCGCCTCCGGCGTCCAGCTCGGTGAGCTCGAGCGCAGGGCTGGGTTCGTCGCGGCTCATGGCGAACCGAGGTAGCCGGTCTTGCGCAGGCGCTGGAGCATCTGCGCTTCCGTAGCGGACGGATCAACCGGCGCGACCGCGGGCAGCAGTAGCGCGATGTCGCGGATCCAGGCTGCGTGTCGCGCCTCGACAGAGACGATGGTGGCTGCGGCCGCCAGGGTTGTGCGAGTGACATTCGTTGCCTGTCCGTTGTACGCCGCGACGCCGAGATCCTCGAGCGCGATCGCAGCTGTCGTGAACGCTTGCGCGCTCTGCGTTGCGCCGCGAAAGTCGACCCGGGGCTTCGCGCGCGCCCTGGAGCCGAGCGTCTTCTGGAGGAAGACGACATGCTCGTTCTCGTGCTCGCCGACCGTGTGCGAGAAGTCGGCGAGCTCGCCCCTCAGCGAGCCACGCTTGTTGGCTTCAGCGTAGAACGCAGCCTGCACGTACTCGAGGAGCAGGAGCACGTTGAGCACGCGGACGTCCTGTTCCGGCGAGGAGCGCCCGAGCGCCACCCCCGGCAGTCCGCCGATCGCGATTCCGCCCGCGACGACGCTCCCGCCCGCAACGAGAGCTTGAGCGAGCAACCTGGCGCGAGACATGCGGCGATGCTCGTTCTCGAGCGCGGTCGACGACGAATCGAGTATCGAGACAGTAATCGTGGTAACCATGTGACCCCTGGCACGGCACGATACGACGTGCGTCGCTTGGAAGCAACCGACATATCGGACCCGAGCTTGGTGTCGCTGGCGGGCGGTCCGATCTCTGTCCCGGCGGGCGCACAGTGCAGACCGTGAGCCGCTCCGTCGGGTTGAAGCGGTGTCTTTCACGACGGCGGCCTGCGTGCTCGCCAGTCCGGAACGTTCCGGACTGGGCCGTTCTCGGGTAGACGAAGCCCTCTGCCGGACTCGAACCGGCGACCCCCTCCTTACCATCGAAGGCGGGAAAGGGACGCGGGGGCAAACACGGGTCACCACGGGCAAGAAAATCCCGCAAAGCGAAGGGATCTGCCGAAAGCGAGTGACCGCGCGTGGACGCGCGTGCCCGGGCTGATGTTCCCTCAGTGTTCCCTTTTCGCGGCTGCCGCCCCACTGGGCGACCCGCGCCGCTCCGACCCCGTCGCCGGCGGCGCGGTAGAGCCGGTATGCGCCCTCGCGGGCCTGCAACGTGGCGTCCGCGTCGTCGAGCCACCACTGGGCGACGCCGACCGCCTCGAGCGCTTGGAGATCGTTCTCGCCTCCGCGGAAATGTTCGAGCGCCTCGTCCCACCTGCCGCGATGGAGGGCCTCCCAGCCGGCCGACAGATCGGTCACTCGCGGAGTATCGCTCGCGGGACCGCGGCTGCGACCGTCGTCAGCGTGCCGTAAAGTCGACGATCAACTGTGCCGTCTCGAGCGGGACATCGAGCTGGGGCTGATGACCGACGCCCTCCAACACGACCCAGTCCGCGTGTGGCAACCAGTCGGTGACGTAGCGGGCAGCGGCGGACGGCCACGGGAGGAGCTTGTCCTCGGTGCTCCACACGATCCGCACAGGGCAGCTGATCCGTCCCGCGTCGAGCGACCAGCCCTCGCGGAGCGCAGACTCGATGAGGGGCCCCGCGGCCTCGCAGTTCGCGACGCCGCACACCTGATGGGCGAGCAGCTCCGCCGGAATGTGCTCGAAGTTCGAGGTGATGAGCTGCGTCGCGCGGCGCCGACCCTCGGGGGTGGCCATGTTCGCGTCCGCGTGTGGTGCGGATGCCCTCGCCAGCTCATGCATCGTCCTCTGGGAGCCGAGCAGCTCCGCGAGCGACTCGTCGCCGCCGGCCCAGCCACCGGCCGGAGCGAGCGCCACCACCGATTCCGCGCGGGCTCGTGCCGCGAGCTGGAGGGCGACGTAGCCGCCGAGCGAGTTGCCGACGATGTGCGCGGTCCCGAAGCACGCCTCGTCCATCACCCGTTCAATCGCATCGACGATCAGCGCGTCGCTCACCTCACCCGCAACCCGAGGCGCTTCCGCGTGGCCGGCCAGCGTCAGCGCCAGCACGTCGTGGTGCCGCTCGAGCGCCGGCAGCACCAACTCCCACGTCCGCCAGGTGTCCATGAAGCCGTGCAGGCACACGAGCGGCGAGCCGGAGCCGCCGCGATGGGACGGTGTGAATGTGGCGTACACGCGCGGAACGATAGTGACAGGCAGCTGACCAGGACACCGCCGACTCGGGGCTACAGAGGAGGCGCGATCGTGACCACGGTCGGCGACGGCGCAGACGTTCCCCGGCGTTCTCTTGCGTTTCAGGGATCCTGGATGGGTCGAGTGCTTCCTTGATCGTGAGCCCGGCGCCGCAGCAGCCTCGTTCATTTCGCGCAAGCCCCAGGCTGCGTCCGAGCAGCTCGACTTTCAGACCGCCCGAGATGGGCCGAGACAGTCCTAGGCTCCTTCTAATCCGCGGGCCGGAGGTTCGAATCCTCCCGGGCGCATGCGCGCTCGCGCGGGGGTGACGCTGAGGCAGTCACGCAGATTGTCGCCTCCGCGGCTCCAGAGGGGGATTCCCGCCCAGGCCCGAACAGGCACGTACGACTCCAGGCAGGGGTGCGGGTGCCGAGAGGCGAACTTGACGCCAGGCTGTGCAAGCCGACCCGAGGTCGATACTCGGAGGAGTCAGATGTCGCAACGGCGGAAGACGACCGGATGAGCCGCGCGACCACCCTCGTGCTGCTGGCCGCTGCGTCGCTCCTCGTCGGCGCGGCTCAGAGGGGGCTGCCGGCGGCGGCCGGCACCATGCGCTCGCCCTCACGTCTCCAGGGCGGCCGCCCTGCATCGCTTCTCTGGCGATCCTTCCCGTTGCGGCCGACGACCGGTGCCGCCGCTCGTCCAGTTCCGGCCGGCGGCGCCGCGCGGCCCTCGCACCGCTCGAAGCCGAAGACGGTGCCCGCCGCGGCTCGTCCGCTGATTGTCCCTCCTCTCGCGCCGGCCGGCTCACACCGGGGACGTCGCAGTGCGGAGATCCTCCTCGGACTCATGGCGATCGCATTGGGCGCAGCCGCGTTATTCGCGCTGCCGGCATGGAGCAGACGCTTTCGGGCTCGCGCCGTCGTTGTCCAGGCCCCGAGTAACCCGTCGTACTTACGCGAGGCTGTCCCGACCCTACCGGTGCGCGCCTGGGCGTCGCGCCCGCGGCTCGCGCAGCGCTCGGCTCAGAAGAGTGCGGAGCGGCTCAAGCGACACTCTGACCACGCCGCAGCCGACCTGCTCGAGCGCGACCATTCCGCCTCGCTCGTCGACGGCTCGGCCGTCGAGTGGGCCGAGCTTCGGGCTCGATCGACCGAGCTCGACGAGCGCGAGACGGCTGTCGCCCGTCGTGAGTCGCTCGTCGCCGAACACCGGGGGGCGGAAGCGCTCTCGCGGGGCGAGCTCGACCGGACGCGCGCCGAGCTTGCGCAGCGCGCGGACCAGCT
>JBBQPW010000052.1:0-11634 GCA_038216845.1 Gaiellales bacterium
CAACCGTCGGAGATGTCGTTCTCGGTCTCGTGTGCCTGCGGGGTCGAATGGTCGAGCCGGCGGCCCTGGACGTGCGGGCCGGCGTTACTCCGCGAGGTCGTCCGTTTCCTGCGAACGGCGGATGCCGACGATGCGCGTGGGTTGACACTCGCCGAGTACGTTCGTGCGCGCCGCTACTCCGAGAGCTTCCGCCGCCATTTCCTCGTGCCGATGACTGCCGCGCTCTGGTCGACGGCGCCGTCGCTGGCCCTCGAGTTTCCGGCCGAGACGCTGGTCCGGTTCTTTGCGAACCACCGGATGCTCGGGTTCCGGCGACACCGGTGGCGGACGGTTGCCGGTGGCAGCCGCACGTACGTCCGAGCACTGCTCGAACGCAGCGGGTTGCCGGTCCATCTCGGAGCACCGGTTCGCTCGCTGCGCCGCACGGCGGACGGCGTCGAGTTGCGTACCGATGACGGCGAAGCGCGGCAGTTCGACGGCGTCGTCGTCGCGACCCACGCGCCGCAAGCGCTTGCGCTGCTCGCCGACCCGTCGGACGACGAACAACGGCTGCTCTCCGTTTTCGCGACGACTCCGAACGAGACCGTCCTGCACACCGATGCGCGCGTTCTGCCGCGTGCTGCAAGCAATCGATCGTCGTGGAACGTGCGGCTGGAGACGTGCGGCGATCGTCAGGCGAAACCGACCATGACCTACCTGCTCAACCGGCTTCAGCGGTTTGACGGCGCCGAGCAGTATTGCGTCACGTTGAACGAGACAGCCACGATCGATCCGGCGAGAATCATCCACACCATCGACTACGCCCATCCGCAGATGACGCGCGCGAGCGTCGTCGCTCAGGCCGAGCTCCACACCCTCAACGGCCAACGGGCGACAGCGTTCTGCGGCGCCTGGCAGGGAAACGGCTTCCACGAGGACGGGCTCGCCTCGGGCCTGCGGGCCGCCGAGGCGTTCGGGGCACGCTGGTGAACTCCGCGCTCTACGTCGGCACCGTGATGCACGCGCGCCACTCCCCGCGCGATCACGTCTTCCGCTACCCCGTCTATCAGTGGCTCGTCGACCTCGACGAGCTGCCGGAGCTCGACCGTCGATTGAAGCTGTTCGGCTGGAACAGGCGCGCGATCACGAGCTGGCACGACAGCGACCACATCGACATCCGCGCGTATCTGCGCGACAACGGGATCGACCTCGGCGAAGGTGCGCGCATCGTCTGCCTCGCGAACCTGCGCGTGCTCGGCTATGTGTTCAACCCGGTCTCGTTCTGGTGGTGCTACCGCGCCGGCGGCGAGCTCGCGTGCATCGTCGCCGAGATCAACAACACCTTCGGGGAGAAGCTGCCGTACCTGCTCTCGCCCGCGAACGAGGTTGCCGATTTGCGGCGCCACTCCTACGCAACCGACAAGCGGATCCACGTCTCGCCGTTCATGTCGATGGATCAGCGCTACACCTGGTTCTTCTCGGAGCCGGGTGAGCGACTCTCGGTTCGCATCGACGTGCATGAGGAGGGGATGCGGCCGTTCCATGCGACGTTCGTCTCGCATCGCGTCGAGCTGACACCGGCGGCGGTGCGTGCGGCGCTCGTCCGCTATCCGCTGATGCCGGCGAAGGTGATCTCGCTCATCCATCTGAACGCCGCGCGCCTCTGGCTGAAGCGGGTGCCGTTCTTCCACAAGCCGCCGTTCGTGTCTGGCGAGGGGACGGTAAAGCCGTGAATCTGGTGCGCGCGGTCACGCAGCGCGTCGTCTTCCGGGCGCTCCAGGGGCTTCGTGGCGGCGAGATCGTTCTCCGCTATCCGGATGGCCGTGGGAGACGGTTCGGCGACGAGCTCGGGAAGCGCGTGGTGATCGACGTGCATCGTCGGGACGCGTTCTGGTCGAAGCTCGCGCGGCGGACGCGAGTCGGCTTCGGCGAGTCGTACGTCGACGGCGACTGGGACGTCGACGACCTGGTCGCGCTCTTCGAGCTGCTGTCGGTCAACCTCGAAGTGGCCGCGCAGCATCCGGTCTTCCGAGCGCTGCATGCGCTGCAGGAGAAGCGCCCGCATCGCGCGCAGCGCCAGTTGCCTGAGGCGGCACGCGACAACATCCACGCGCACTACGACCTCGGCAACGACCTCTTCCGGATCATGCTCGACGAGACGATGACCTACTCGTGTGCGGTCTGGGAACGGCCGGAGATGACGCTTGCCGACGCGCAGCGCGCCAAGTACAGGAGGATCTGCGAGACACTCCAGCTCGGCACCGACGACCACGTCCTTGAGATCGGCTGCGGCTGGGGCGGGTTCGCGATCTTCGCCGCGGGCGAGTACGGCTGCCGCGTCACGGGGCTCACGCTTTCGCCGAGCCAAGCGGCGCTCGCGCGCGAGCGCATCCGCGAAGCCGGTCTCGACGAGCTGGTCGAGATCCTCGAGCAGGATTACCGCCACACCGAAGGCCGGTTCACGAAGGTCGCGTCGATCGAGATGCTGGAGGCGATCGGCCTCGCCGAGCACACGACGTACTTCGGTGCGATCGACCGGTTTCTCGAGCCGGACGGGATCGCGGTTATCCAGACGATCGCCGTGCCGGACAAGCGGTTCGCGCGCTACAGCCGCCGCCGCGACTGGATCCAGGCGTACATCTTCCCCGGCTCGCTGATCCCGTCGGTTGGCGCCGTGGAACGCGCGGCGTCGCATACGGGCCTGCAGATCGCCGGCCTGGAGGAAATCGGTCCCTGGTACGCCGACACGCTGAAGACCTGGCGCGAGAACGTCGAGACCCGCGTCGACGAGGTGCGCGCGCTCGGCTATGACGAGCGGTTCCTGCGCATCTGGCGGTTCTATCTCACGTTCTGCGAAGCGGCGTTCAGGGTGCGGGTGCTTCGCGACGTCCAGCTCGTGCTCGCCAGATCGGCAGCCGTTGCGCCAGAGAGCACGGTGCGCGTCTTGTCAGGAACGAACTGACTCACCTTCATCAGGTCGCATTCGGCCGGCCAGCCAGATGAACGACTGGAGCCCCCCTCCCGGCGTCCGGTGCTCTTCGCCAAGGCTTTCGAGCGGTTCGAACTGCTCGCCCAGAAGCTCGGTCAGGTTCTGCGTCGAGTACCGTCGGACCGGTAGCCCTGAGCACTGCGCGGGTCCATCTGGAGAAAATGCTGCCACGATCACGAGGCCCCCAGGCGTGATCGCCGACGAAAGCGCTCGGAGATAGGCGTCGCGATCGGCCTTTGTTGTGAGAAAGTGGAGCAGCGCTCGGTCGTGCCAGAGGTCGTATCGACGCGTGGGGCTCCAGGTGAGGACATCCTGCTGAATCCGACTCACAGGTGCGGCGTCGCCCAGGCGGCGCCTGCCGTCAGCCAGCGCCCGGCCGGAGATGTCGAGGACCGTGATGTTGGAGAACCCCTGTCCGACGAGGCGGTCGGCGAACAGGGAGCCGCCACCGCCGACATCGATCACGGCTGCGTCTGATCGGATCCCCAGTCTGGCGACCAGCTCCAGCGACACGAGCGGGTCAGCCTGGTACCAGCTCACTCCGTCGGTGCCGCGCGTGACGTACGCGGAGTCCCAGTGGCCGGCCAGGTCCTTGGTGGAAACATGCTGCTCGGGCACGGATCGAAATGTAGAGCGCGCGGAGAAGATTTCCCAGTCGACCCGTTCACCGCGGTCCAGGCGGGGATCGAAAGGGCCGTCCTCAGCCGCGGCAACGCGAGGATGGCCTTCTGTCGGTCGCAGCGGCTACCGCTTGACGATGTTGTGGACGTCGAGGTACTCGATCGATGGGGCGCGATCGGCCCCGAAGCCGGCAGCCTCGCGTGCGGCGGCAACCTTGTCGCCCCACGCCTCGGCCTCTTCGCGCGAGTCCCAGATCTCGACAATCTTCACGACCCCGTCGTCGCCGACGGCGGCGAGGTGGAAAACACCGCCGGGCGGCGGGGTGTCCGTGATGCCGAGCCGGCCGACCATCTGGTCGTACTCATCGGCGTTGATGGTGGTCTTGACGAACCTGGCAATCGCCATGGGTCCTCCCTCAGGGTTGATCCAAGCAACCTACCCTGGCGCCATCCGAGAGCACGTGACGGCTGTGCTCTGGGGTATTGCAGCGAGCACCAATCTTAGGCGTCGGCCGATAGTCGGGCCGCCGTCTGCGCTAGGAGAGTCGGAAGGCTCTCATGGAACGTCTCGACACTGACATCGCGGGCGATGACATCGAGCGTTTCGTCGTGGAAGACGAAGAGGAAATGCCGACTATCCCATGAGTCGGGGTCGTATTGGTCGTGGACGCTGTTGATCGCTTCCAGTTCGGCGTACCAGCGGGAGTTGGCGATGACGTGGGCTCCGGAGTATTCGAGGCCGCGGCCGTAGAGCGGGTGACCGTGCAGCACCTCGTCATTCGGGGGTCCCAGCTTGATGGCTCCCGAGCCCGTGCAAGATTGCTCTCCAGTCGCTCCACGTTCACGCGACGATTCTAGGGTGCTCCCGTGGCACCAACTTGGTCGCGACTGAACCGAGCTTGGGATGAGCGCGGGCGCCTCATACGGCCGAACGCACGGCGTTAGTACACGTAAACCGGGGTGCCCTGGACTGCGAAGGCGTAGACACCTTCGGCTTCCGGCGCCGGAAGGCGCACGCACCCATGTGACGCGGGATAGGCCGGCACGTACGAGTACGCGTGCATCGCGATGCCGCCGTGGAAGTACGACGCCCACGGCATCCACACCTTGAACGGCACCGACCACGACAGCTGTTCCTTGCGGTAGACGCTGAACGTTCCCGAGGGGGTGTCGCGGCCGGGGGCGCCAGTCGCGGTGTGCACCGCGCGAACCACGATGCCGTTCTCGACCTCGAGCAACACGCCGAGACTGCGGTAGATCTCGATATGGCGGCCGGGGTCGGTCACCGTTGGCTGTGGCCGCGTCGCGCGAAGCACCTGGGCGTACGACTCGGTCGTCAGCGTCCCGTCGCGGGTCAGTCCGCGCCAGGCCTCGAACGCGGTCAGCGCCTGGGAGGTCGCGTAGTCGAGCTCGCCGGTCACCTCCTGCCGGTTGAGCCAGCCTGAGTCGGCGAGGATTGTCTGTGCGAGCCGCACCTGCCCCGGCTTCTCGAGATCGTCGGGAGTGAGCCGCGCGACAATCGCCGGGGCCACAGTAGGAGCGAGTGCCGTGAGATCCCACCAGCCGTCGGCCGAAGGGCGCCAGCGCAGGCCGAGGTCCGGGTAGGTGGTGACGCGCCGGCCCGAGACGGAGATTCGGAAGTGCCGCAGGCTTGCGAACTGCTGCAGCGTCCGGCCGATCTGGAGGACGCGCAGACGGAGCCTCGTAGGCTTCACCGGCAGCGCCGAGCCGGCGGTCTGGGTGAGGAAGCGGCTGTTCAGCTGAATCGTGATCGCCGACCCGGTGCGGCGGAAGCCGAGAAGCCGCGTTCCTGATGCGAACGCGGTCCGTGCGCCACCGCGCGACTCGGGTGCGGTCGGGCCGGCGAACAGGGTGCGAAGCGCTGCCGGAACCAGAGGGCCGCGCTGATCGACGTCGCGGATGCCGTACCGCAGCTGGTCACCTTGCGGAAACCACGCGCGCACGAGAGTTCCCGCACCGACGGGCGCCGCTAGCGTCAAGAAGAGAGACGAGACGAGGACGCCGACGGCAACGCGCATTCCAGCTGAGAGAGTTCGACTCGAGCGCATGGAAACCCTTGTCGGCTGTCCGGCGAACAAAGATGAGCACCTGATGTCGATTTCCGCTCCCAGCTATGCGCAGGTCAGTCGTGTCTTCGGCGGCTTCGTGCGTGCCGTCTACCGGATCGAGGTCACCGGCGCCCAGCACCTTCCGGCGACCGGGCCGGTCATCGTTGCCGGAAACCATGTCTCGGTGCTCGATCCGATCGTCCTCGGAGCGGCCCTCGAGCGTGACCTGTGCTTTCTCGGCAAGGCGGAGCTGTGGCGATTCCGGCCGCTCGCCTGGATCCTCGACGGCGTCGGCGCGATCCGGATCGACCGTGGCCGGGGCGACCTCGAGGCTCTCGCGCGGGCGAGAAGCGCGCTGGAAGCGGGCAAAGTCGTCGCTATCTTCCCGCAGGGCGCTGTTCGTGGAGACCGCCGCTGGCGGAGGGGTGCCGCGCGACTCGCTCTGGCGACTGGTGCGCCGATCGTTCCGGTCCGCCTCGTCGGGACGGCACAGGCGTTGTCGCGCGGGAAGATTGGCTTCCCACGTCTGCGCGTCGTCATCGGCGAGCCGATTCCCGTGGGCGCGCGGCCGGACGATTCGGACGCTGCGACGGAGCTGACCGAACGGCTGCGTCTGGCGGTCGAGGCGCTGTCGTAACCCGTTTCCGTACTCTAAGTCGTATGGCGCGGGCTCACGGAGGGATGTTCAGCACAGGCGAGATGCCGGAGCGGCCGGCCGACAAAGCCGTGCGCCGGGCGAACCTCAGCCGCATTGCAGAGCTGTTCCGCGTGTACCGGGTGAAGCTTTCGGGCGTCTGCGGGTTAATCGTGATCTCCGCGGCGCTCGGCGTTGTGTCGCCGTTCCTCCTGCGCGGTGTGCTCGACACAGCCATACCGCAGCAGCGCACCGGCCTGCTCGCGGCCCTCGTCCTCGGGATGATCGCCATTGCGATCGTCACCGGAGTGCTCGGCGTCCTCCAGACGCTGCTCTCGAACCAGGTCGGGCAGCAGGTGATGCACGATCTGCGCACTGCTGTCTACCGGCACCTGCAACGGCTGTCGCTTGCATTCTTCACCCGAACACGCACCGGAGAAGTGCAGAGCCGCATTGCGAACGACATCGGAGGGGTCGACAACGTCCTCACCTCGACCGCGACCTCGGTCGTCTCCAACGTGACGACCGTGATCGCCACCGTCGTTGCGATGTTCCTGCTCGACTGGCGGCTCGCCGGGTTTGCCCTAGCGCTCCTGCCCCTGTTCGTCTGGATGACCCGCCACGTGGGCGAGCAGCGGCGGAAGATCACGTCTGTGCGACAGGAGTCGATGGCGGACATCTCGTCGCTCGTGCAGGAGTCGCTCTCGGTCAGCGGGATCCTCCTCGGGAAGACGATGGGCCGGTCGGCCGCGCTTGCGGAGCGCTTCTCCGGCGAGTCGGCGCGCCTCTCCGAGCTCGAGGTGCGGAGCCGCATGACGGGCCGCTGGATGATGGCGTCGATCCAGATGACGTTCGCGGTGATGCCCGCCGCAACCTACTGGTTCGGCGGGCTGGCGATCTCGCGTGGCAGCAGCGCGATCTCGATCGGCACGCTTGTTGCGTTTACCACGTTGCAGTCGCGCCTGTTCTTCCCGATCGGTGGGCTGCTCGGCGTCGCGGTCGACGTACAGAGCTCGCTCGCCCTCTTCGACCGGATCTTCGACTACCTCGACGTGCCGGTCGACATCGAGGAAGGCCGTCGCGTGCTCGGCCACGCGCGCGGCGACGTCTCGTTCGACCGCGTCTGGTTCCGCTACGACGACGACGCCTGGACGCTGAACGACGTCTCCTTCTCGGTTCCGGCCGGCACGACGACGGCGATCGTCGGCGAGACGGGGTCGGGGAAGACCACCGCGGGCTACCTCGTCGCGCGGCTCTACGACGCGAACCAGGGCGCGGTCACGATCGACGGCGTCGACGTGCGCGAGCTGACGTTCGAGTCGCTGGCGGCCGCTGTCGGCGTCGTTTCGCAGGAGACCTACCTTTTCCACGCCACCGTGCGTGAGAACCTGCGCTTCGCGAAGCCGGAGGCGACCGACGCGGAGGTCGAGAACGCCGCTCGGGTCGCGCAGATCCACGAGCTCGTCTCGACGTTGCCCGAGGGTTATGACACGGTGGTCGGCGAGCGCGGCTACCGCTTCTCGGGCGGTGAGAAGCAGCGGATCGCGATCGCACGGACCGTTCTTCGGAATCCGCCGATCCTCGTGCTCGACGAGGCGACGTCGTCGCTCGACACGCAGACCGAACGCCTCGTGCAGGAGGCGCTCGAGCGGCTCGCTGTCGGGCGGACGACGATCGCAATCGCGCACCGCTTGTCCACGGTGCGCGACGCCGACCAGATCGTCGTGCTCGATGCGGGCCGCGTCGCGGAGATCGGGACGCACGACGAGCTGGTTACGCGTGGCGGCCGCTACGCCGCGCTCGTTTCGCACGATGCGGACGCCGCGCAGCTCGCGACCGCGTAGCATTCGGCCGTTCTCGGGTCGACGACGATCTGACGAAGGAGCCTCGATGACGACAACGCCGATTCGGCGCGGGACCGATCTCGCGGAGCACGGGCTCTCCCCGACCGGGTTCGTCGAGCGGAAACCGACGGTGTCGCAGCTGTACGTGGATGCCGTGCGCCGCGGTGACGGGCAGATCGTCGAAGGCGGTCCGCTCGCGGTCGACACCGGGAAGCACACGGGCCGCTCGCCGAACGACAAGTTCATCGTGCGCGAAGCGGGCTCCGAGGATCGCATCTGGTGGGGCGGCGTCAACCGCCCGCTCGAGGAGACGCAATTCGACCGCTTGCGCTCGAAGGTCGTGGCGTATCTCGACGCTCAGCCGATCCTGTACGTCGTCGACGCGTTCGCCGGCGCTGATCCGGCGCACCGGATCGCCGTGCGCGTCGTCACCAGCAGCCCGTACCACGCGCTCTTCTCGAAGACGCTCTTCATCGAGCCGACGGTTGCAGAACTCGCCGATTTCGAACCGCAGTCACTCGTGCTCCACGCGCCGTCGGTCGAGGCCGTGCCGGAAGCCGACGGGACGCGGAGCGCGACCTTTGTCGTCCTCCATCCGAGCCGTTCGGAGGTCGTGATCGGTGGCACGTTCTACGCAGGCGAGATCAAGAAGTCGATCTTCACGGTGATGAACGACCGGTTGCCGCGCGAGGGCGTCCTGCCGATGCACTGCTCCGCGAACGTCGGTGCCGACAACTCGGTGGCGATCTTCTTCGGCCTCTCGGGAACCGGCAAGACGACACTGTCGGCCGATCCGGAACGCCAGCTGATAGGCGATGACGAGCACGGCTGGGGAGATGCGGGTGTCTTCAACATCGAGGGCGGCTGTTACGCGAAGGTGATCCGCCTGTCGGCGAAAGCCGAGCCGGCGATCTTCCGGACGACCCACATCTACGGCACGATTCTGGAGAACGTGGTCGTCGACGAGCACGGCGTGGTCGATCTCGACGACGGGTCGAAGACTGAGAACACGCGCGCCGCGTACAAGCTCGAGGAGATCGCGAACGCGCTGCCGGAGAAACGCGCGGGCCATCCGAGCTCGGTCGTCTTCCTCACCGCTGACGCGTTCGGCATCTTGCCGCCGCTCGCGCGCCTGACCCGCGAGCAGGCGCTCTACTGGTTCCTCTCCGGCTTCACTGCGAAGCTCGCCGGGACGGAGATCGGCGTGCTGGAGCCGCAGCCGACGTTCTCGCCCTGCTTCGGAGCGCCGTTCCTGCCGCTCCTGCCGTCGGTCTACGCCCGGATGCTCGGCGAGAAGCTCGACGCGCACGGCGCGACGGTGTGGCTCGTCAACACCGGCTGGACCGGTGGGCCGTTCGGCGTGGGGCGGAGGATGCCGATCGCCGCGACTCGCGCTCTGCTTCAGGCGGCGCTGTCGGGTGACTTGGCCGGAGCGGCGTACCGGACCGACGAGACGTTCGGCCTCGCAGTGCCGCTGGCGGTTCACGATGTCGATCCACAACTGCTCGATCCGCGGTCGACGTGGACCGACCCGGCTGCGTACGACGCGAAAGCCCGGGAGCTGGCGGGCCTGTTCCGCGAGAACTTCGAGCAGTTCGCCGAGGTCGTCGGTACCGAGATCTCGGGAGCCGGCCCCGTCGGCTGATTTCGCGTCGACCAGCCTTGCGGAATGGCTGTGAGGCGGCCGAGGCTGCGAGCCAACCTGTGGAGAGACTGACACAGAGTTGGCCCAAAAACAGGAACTGTCCCTGCTTGTAGAAAGACTGTGTCAATGAGTCCCCAGGTGGGTTGACTTTCCGGCTGTGGCACTTTGACGGCGCGTCGCGCCCACCCGTTCCGATAGCGTCCGAAGCGATGGGTCAGACGCACGATGTGCTCGTGATCGGCGCCGGCTGTGCAGGCATGCGCGCCGCGATCGAGGCCTTCGACAAGGGCGCGAACGTCGGTGTCGTCTCGAAGCTGCACCCGACGCGCAGCCACTCCGGCGCTGCGGAGGGTGGTATCAACGCAGCGCTCGGCAACACCGCCGAGGACAGTCCGGAGACCCATGCCTTCGACACTGTCAAGGGCTCCGACTACCTCGGCGACCAGGACGCGATCGAGATCTTCACGCGTGAGGCGCCCGGCGACATCTACCAGCTCGAGCACTGGGGCGCGGTCTTCTCGCGCAACGCGGACGGGCGGTTGGCGCAGCGGCCGTTCGGCGCGGCTGGTTCACCCCGTACCGTCTTTGCGGCTGACATCACCGGCCATGTCCTGATCCACGTCCTCTACGAGCAGCTGATGAAGCGCATCGCGCTGGACGCGACCCGAATGACCGTGTACGAGGAGTATTTCGCCTGGCGGCTCCTCGTCGACGACGGCCGGTGCAGCGGCGTCATCTGTTGGGACTTGCTCCACGGCGGCCTGAAGCTCGTAGGCGGTTCGGCGACGATCCTTGCGACGGGCGGTGCGGGCCGCATCTACCGCACCACCACGAACGCCTACGCCTGCACCGGCGACGGGATGGCGATGGCGCTCTATGCCGGGCTGCCGCTGAAAGACATGGAGTTCATGCAGTTCCACCCGACGACGATGTACCCGACCGGAATCCTGCTCACGGAAGGCTGCCGCGGCGAGGGCGCCTACCTGATCAACAAGGACGGCGAGCGCTTCATGGCGAGGTATGCTCCGAACGCGCTTGAGCTGGCCTCGCGCGATGTGGTCTCACGCTCCGAGCAGACCGAGATCGATGAAGGCCGCGGCATCAACGGCTCCGTGCTCCTCGACATGCGGCACCTCGGCGCGGAGAAGATCCTCGAGCGGCTGCCCGGCTCGCGCGAGCTGTCGATGGTCTACGCCGGCGTCGACCCGATCTACGCGCCCGTTCCGGTGAGGCCCGGCGCCCACTACCACATGGGTGGCGTCGAGACCGACGAGTGGGGCCGCACCGAGCTCGAAGGCCTGTACGCGGCCGGTGAGAACGCGTGCGTCTCGGTGCACGGCGCGAACCGGCTCGGCGGGAACTCGTTGATGGAGACGATCACCTTCGGGCGACGCTCCGGTCAGCATGCGGCGGAGTGGGCGGTTGCGCAGAGCGCGAACGGTGGCGCGGCGGAGTCCCAGTTCGCCGCTGCTGACCGCGACCTGAAGTCGCTGCTTGGAAGGACGAAAGGCGAGCGCCCGTGGCAGATCCGTGACGAGCTTGGCGCGACGATGTTCGAGAACTTTGGTGTCTTCCGCCGCGAGCAGCAGATGCTGGACGCAATCGACGAGGTGGACGCGCTACGCGAGCGCTACGCGAATGTCCTCGTCGAGGACAAGGGCGACGTCTTCAACAGCGATCTCACGCAGGCAATCGAGCTCGGCAACGCCATCGACCTTGCTGCAGCGATGCTGACGGCAGGTGTCGCACGCAGGGAAAGCCGTGGCGCGCACTCACGCCCTCATGACTTTCCGACGCGGGACGACGAGAACTTCCTCAAGCATTCGATCGTCCGCTGGCAGGACGGCGCCCCCG
>JBBQPW010000053.1:0-11389 GCA_038216845.1 Gaiellales bacterium
CGTCGTCCGTCAGCTCGGTCGCGTTCCTCCAACGCTCGTAGTCGCGTCTCCGGTTCCTCGCTGCGCGCCACGCGAGAGGACTCTTCATCAAAGCATTGCATCGGCTGAACCAGCAGGAATCTGAACCGTGCGCTGCACTAACGGGTACGTCAGCACCGATCGCCCGCGCCGACCGGCTGCTACCCTCCCCGAGACCGTTGTCGCGGCCGGACGTGTACTCCTGCACGCCGCGCTGGGACGATGGACACGACAACTGAACCATCGCAGGGGAGGAATGCATGGCACTGACCAAAGAGGTCAAGCAGGAACTGATCGACAAGCACGGCAAGGACGGGCAGGACACGGGATCGACGGACGTGCAGGTCGCGATGCTGACGAAGCGCATCAACGACCTCACCGAGCACCTCCGCACCCATCCGAAGGATCACTACTCGCGGCGCGGGCTCCTCAAGCTCGTCGGCCGGAGAAGGCGGTTCCTCACGTACTTGCAGAAGACAGATCTCGAGGGCTACCGCGCCCTCATCAAGGAGCTGGGCCTCCGCCGTTAGTGGAGACCCTGCCATTGGCGGGAGGTGGACGTTTGATCGAGCCCGAGACGGACCGCCGGCGGGGCTGGCTCAAACCTCCACCTTCCACGTGCAAGGAAGAGTGAAGGGATAGACATATGAGCACTACCGCCGGGCTTCACGCCACGGTATCCGTCGACATCGGGGGCACCGAGCTCCTGTTCGAGACGGGCAAGCTCGCCAAGCAGGCGGACGGCGCAGTCGTCGTTCGCAGTGGCGACACGATGATCCTCGCCACGGCCGTCGGCCGCGCAGACGCGCGTCCCGATGCGGACTTCTTTCCGCTGACGGTCGACGTCGAGGAGCGCATGTACGCCGCCGGAAAGATCCCGGGCGGCTTCTTCAAGCGCGAGGGTCGTGCGACAGAGCGTGCGACGCTCACCGCACGGATGATCGACCGGCCGATTCGGCCGCTCTGGCCGAAAGGCTTCAAGAACGAGGTGCAGGTGATCTGCACCGTCCTGTCCGCGGACTTGATCACGCCGCACGACATCCTCTGCATCAACGGGGCCTCGGCCGCGCTGATGATCTCGCCGCTGCCGTTCTTCGGGCCGGTCGGCGCCGTCCGCGTGGGGCGGATCGAGGGCGCGTTCGTCCTCAACCCGTCCCTGCAGGCGATGGAGGAATCGACGCTCGATCTCATCGTCGTCGGTACGAAGGACGCGCTGACGATGGTCGAAGCCGGCGGCGAGGAGATCCCCGAGGACGAGATCCTCGAGGCGCTCGAGCTTGCGCATTCCGAGATCCGGCGGATCTGCGAGGCGCTCGAGTCGCTGCGCGAGCAGGTCGGCAAGCCGAAGTGGGTCGACCAGGAGCTCATCGCCGAGCTCGACCGCGACCACGGTGACGCGATCACCGCGGCCATCCACGAGCACGGCCTCCGCGAGGCCGGCACGGTCGTCGACGAGATCGCCGCAGGCATCGTCACGCCGCTTTCGCTGGACTCGACGGAGGACGACATCGTCCGCGAGTTGCAGGTGCGGAACGGTCTTGCCTCGGTGCTCGAGAAGAAGCGCAGCGCGGCGGTCGAAGGCCCGGTACGCGAGCAGTTCGAGTCGGGTCTCCGCGAGCTGACCGACGCCGAGCAGGACTCGAAAGAGCTGAAGTCGCGGAAGCGCGACATCCTCTTCACGCAGATCCTCGACGAGGTGCAGCTGCCCTTCCCGGTCGGCTCACTTGCCGCCCCAGTCGATGGCGTGGCCGCGACGCCGCAGAAGGACTCGCTCACCAAGCAGTTCGTGAAGCGCTCGGCCGAGGCGATCTACAAGGACATCGTCCGCAAGAAGATCGCCATCGACAAGCGCCGTCCGGACGGACGCGGCACCGAAGAGATCCGGCCGATCGACTGCGAGGTCACGGTGTCACCGCGGACTCATGGCTCGGCGCTCTTCACCCGTGGCCAGACGCAGATCATGACGCTCTGCACGCTCGGCACGATGAAGGAGGGCCAGCGGATCGACGACCTCTCGCTCGAGAGCGACCGCCGCTACATGCACCACTACAACTTCCCGCCCTACTCGGTCGGGGAGACGGGCTTCATGCGGGGCCCGAAGCGGCGCGACATCGGCCACGGGGCGCTCGCGCAGCGGGCTCTCGAGCCGATGATTCCGGCCGTCGACGAGTTCCCGTACACGATCCGGCTCGTCTCCGAGACGCTCGAGTCGAACGGCTCGTCGTCGATGGGCTCGGTCTGCGGCTCGACGATGGCGCTGATGGATGCGGGCGTGCCGATCAAGGCGCCGGTCTCCGGCATCGCGATGGGCCTCGTGAAGGAGGGCGACGACTACGTCATCCTCACCGACATCCAGGGCGCGGAGGACCACCTGGGCGACATGGACTTCAAGGTCGCCGGAACGAAAGACGGCATCACCGCGCTACAGATGGACATCAAGATCACCGGTGTCACTCAGGAGATCATGCGAAACGCGCTCGAGCAGGCCAAGCGAGCCCGCCAGTTCATCCTCGGTGAGATGGAGCAGGCGATCTCGACTCCGCGCACGGAGCTTGCAGATCACGCTCCGCGGATCACGACGGTGAAGATCAACCCCGAGTTCATCGGCATGGTGATCGGCAAGGGCGGCGAGACGATCCGCGGCCTCGAGTCCGAGTACGACGTGCAGATCGACATCGAGGAAGACGGGACGATCCTCGTCTACGCCACCGAGGGAACGAAGGGCGACGCGGCAGCGGCTGCGATCACCGCTCTCACAAAGGAGCCCGGAGTCGGCGACACGTACACGGGAAAGGTCGTGAAGACGACCCAGTTCGGCGCGTTCGTCGAGCTGAAGAAGGGAACCGACGGGCTGCTCCACGTGTCGAACGTCGGCCCCGGTCGTGTCGCGCACATCGAGGACGTGATGAGCCGCGGCGACGTCGTCGACGTGATCGTGCAGGAGGTCGACAAGGAGAGGGGCCGCATCGGCCTCAAGCTCGTTGCGAAGCACGAGGACGACAGGCTGGTTCAACCGGAGGAGCTGATCGAGCGGGCAAAGGATGCACCGCCGCGGCCCCCCGAGGAGCCTCGCCGCGACAGCCGTGGTGGCGGCCGCGATCGCGGGCCGCGCCGCTAATCGCGGCTGACAGCGATGGGTATTTCACCGGGTCGGGGACATACTTAAGTCTGTCCCCGACGCAGTCTCAATGTCTGTTCCCATCGCTGTTTCTTCTTACGCAACGTTCCTGCGCGCGGTCAACGTCGGCAGGCACAACCGCGTTCGGATGGCCGACGTACGCGACGCGATCGCGGGCCTAGGCTAGGACGACGTCCGCACATACCTGCCCACCGGCAACGTCGCATTGCAAGCCACCGATGCTGCGGACGTCGTTGCAGAGCGCATCGAGTCTGCACTGACGAAACTGGGCCTACGCGACGTCGACGTGATGGTCCGAACACGCGCCGAGTTGCACAGCCTCGAGGGTCGCGTCTTCGCCCGTACGCCGCCGACGAGTACCACCGGATGGCGATCTTCACCCGGCAGCCGGTCGAGATCGCGGACGACTTCCCGCTCGAGGTCCGTGGGGTGACGGTCCTCGCCGGCGGCGCAGCCCTTCTTGCAGTCGTGCCGAAAGAGCTCGAGCGTGCTGGCGGGATGGACGAGGCTAGACTCGAAGCCCCGACCGAAGGAGATCGCGATGGCTGTCGTCTACGTCCAGGAGTTCGAGATCGTAGATGGTGATACCAGTACGACGAACTACGACGCGATCGCCGAGCGCATCCGCGCGCAGGCCGAGCCGATCGACGGATTGCTGATCCACACCGCCGGCTTCGACCAGGACGACAACGTCTTCCGGATCCTCGACGTCTGGGAGACGCGCGATCAGGCGCAGCGCTTCCTCGACGAGCGCCTTCAGCCGATCATGGATGAGTGGGCAGCCACGTCCGGCGTCGACGTAAGCAGCTTCGCGCCGCCGTCGCGCGACGGCTTCTACGAGCTCCACGACGTCGTTCAGTAGCGCACGAGGACGTCCTGGTCTGACCAACAGTACGATCCGCCGCATGGACGGCTACGAGCTCACAACGCTCCCGGGTGGAGAGAAGGTCATCTCCGAGCGGCTCGACTCGGTGCGCTCGGTCGCGCTCGGCTTCTGGATCGGCACCGGCTCGCGTGACGAGCCGACGGCGCGCGCCGGAGTCTCGCACTTCATCGAGCACATGCTCTTCAAGGGCTCGTCGCGCTATGACGCGCAGCAGATCGCCGAGACGTTCGATGCTCTCGGCGGCGATCTCAACGCCGCGACGTCGCGCGAGACGACCGTGGTCTACGCACGGGTCCCGGATGAGAAGCTCGAGGTCGCGCTCGACGTGATGGCCGACATGGTCTTCCGGCCGCGCTTCGACGACCTCGACTCCGAGCGTGAGGTCGTGCTCGAGGAGATCGCGATGGTCGAGGACAACCCGCAGGATCTGGTGCACGACCTCGCAACGGAGGCGGTCTTCGGCTCGCATCCGCTCGGCCGGCCTGTCATCGGTCGCGCAGATGTGATCTCCACCGTCAGCCGCCGAGCGCTCAGGAGCTACCACGAACGTGCCTACGTGGCGGGCAACGTCGTCGTGGCGGCCGCGGGCAACATCGATCACGCTCAGCTGCTGGAGCTCGTCGAGGCGCGAGTGGGGGACGCTTCAGGAGCCTTCCGGCTGACCCGCAAGCCGGCCGGCCGAACGACTCCGCCCGGCTCCTGCTTCCAGCGCAAGGACACCGAGCAGTACCACGTCTGTCTTGCCGCCCCCGGCATTCGTCGCAACGACGAGCGGCGCTACGCGGCATCGCTGCTCGATGCGATCGTGGGCGGTTCGGCGTCGTCGCGGCTGTTCCAGGAGATCCGTGAGAAGCGGGGCATGGCCTATTCCGTCTACAGCTTCGGGTCGCAATACGCCGACAGCGGACTCGTGGGACTGTACGTTGGCACGCGGGAGGAGAACCTCGCGGAATGCCTGGAGATCGCCGCCGCGGAGCTCGTCGACGTCGCGAGCGGTTCGCTTCGGGTCGGCGAGCTCGAGCGGGCCAAGGACAACCTCAAGGGTCGGCTGCTCCTCTCGCTCGAGTCGACCTCGGCTCGGATGACGCGGCTCGGGAAGGCGGTTATCACCGCCAGCGAGATCACCTCGGTCGACGAGACGATTGCGCGTGTGGACGCCGTCACGGAGACCGATGTCGCGGCTCTGGCGGCCGAGCTCCTTTCTCCGGGTCGGCTCTCGGCGGCCGGGATAGGGCCGAACGAGGACCGCTTCAGGGCCGCGGTCGAGCGCGTCAACCCGGCCGCGCTCGCCCGAGCGGCATGACTGGCGCCGGATGACTGGCGCTGGATGACTGGCGCCGGATGAAGGTCGCGCTCTACGGCGCCGCCGGGAAGGTCGGCTCGGTTCTCGGCCCGGCACTCGTCACTGCGGGCCACGATGTGGTCGATGGACGTGAGGTCGGGCCGAGCGGCTGTGACGTGGCAGTGGACTTCACGACCCCGGACGCCGTTGTCGCGTCCGTCCGAGCGTGCGTCGGCGCGCACGTGCCGGTCGTCATCGGCACGAGCGGCTTCGCGCTGGACGAAGTCGACGAGCTCGCGCGTGCTGCGGATGTCCCCTGCTTCTTCGCGCCAAACTTTGCGCTCGGCGCTGTGCTGATGATGCGGTTCGCCGAGGAGGCGTCGCGCTTGTATCCACATGGGGAGATCGTCGAGCTGCACGCCGAGACGAAGCGCGATGCACCGTCCGGCACCGCCAGTGAGACGGCCCGGAGGATGGGTACCGACCCGGCGATACACTCGATCCGACTGCCTGGGCTGGTCGCTCACCAGGAGGTGATCTTCGGCGGAGTTGGGGAAGTCTTGACGATTCGCCACGATACGACGTCGCGCGAGGTCTTCGTACCCGGTGTCCTACGCGCGCTCGAGGCCGTACGCGATCTGCCGCCCGGCCTGACCGTCGGGCTCGACGCGCTGCTCTAGCCCGACCTCGACAGGCCAGCGGTGGCCTCACGCCTGCGGTCGGTAGGCCAGGTAGACCACGCCGTTCTCGTACGACTCACACGCCGCAAGCGAGAGGCTGCCGGGAGCGGCTTCCTCGGGCAGGAGCCGCGGACCAGGCCCGCGGGTGAGCGGGTAGACGAACAGATGGAGCTCGTCGACCATGCCGTCCGCGAGCATCGCCCGGACCAGCGTACCGCTGCCGCTGACGTAGAGGTCCCCGTCGACCTCGTCCTTCAGCCTGCGAATCGCGGCGGGGTCGTACGGCCCGACGATCTTCGAGTTCCTCCACGTCGCAGTCGTGAGCGTCGCGGAGACGACGTACTTGGTGGTGTCGTTGAAGAACGGCGCCCCGGGATCGTCCTCCACCGTTCTCGTCGACCATGCCGGCTCGAACATCTCGTAGGTCGTGCGTCCGAGCAGGATGCCTCGGCAACGGTCCGTCACCGCCGCGATGGCCTCTCCCATCTGCGGGAGGAAGCCGTAGTCGAACGTCCACGTCGGCGCGTCGATCACGCCGTCGAGGCTCATGAACTCGTGCACGTGTAGTGCTCCCACCTCTCACCTCCGTCTCGATGTACCCCTGTAGACCTCGCTATCGCGGCGAAGTCATCGCTCGGTGTATCTTCGGGCTAGAGACTCGCGCGTGAGTGCCCGCGACGGGGCGGTCGAGAACCGCTGTACGGGGTCGAGTGCGGTGCCGCTCCGCGCAGTTCGTCGAGTGCGTCGCTGACGCCGACGACGAGTGCCTCTAGCGATGCAACTCGTCGGCTGAGCTCGTCGGTACGTGCGGTCAGCTCGGCGCGAGCGGCCTGAGCCTCCTCGAGCAGGACGCTGAGATCGCCCTCCGCCAGAGGATCCACCGCGCCGTCGTCGTGGTAGGCGCCCTGCGCCTCGTCTATCTCGGACATCACCTGTGCCTCCTCCCACTGAGCGGCGAGGGCGTCGGCGAGGTCGACACGCGAAACGCCGTAGGCCGACACGAGGAGCTCGCCGAGCAGCCTGCCGGTGCGCTGCTGCTCGGCCAGTGCGCCGTCGAGCTGGGCCTGGGTGACGACTTCCATCTCGACGAGAATCGTTCCGATCCGCCGATACGAGACGCTGATGCGCGATGCTTCCACCACGTCCCTATCGGCGAGTGGGAGGGCTTGGTTGAGAGCTAGCCGCGTGCGCGAAGCGCGGCGAGCAGCTCCTGGTGACGGCGCTCCTCGTCGCTCGGCCCCGCGTCTTCCCCCGGCTTCTTCGCAAATCTGTCGTACGGCTTGACGATGACGAAGAACACGGCAACCGCGATCGAGACGAACGTGATCAACGCGGTGATGAACGACCCATACTTGAACAGCGAGCCGTGGATCGTCAACGTGAGGTTGCTGAAGTCGGTCTTACCGAAGACCGCGCCGATGACCGGCGTGATGATGTCACCTACGAAAGACGTGAGAAGCGCGGCGAAGGCACCTCCTATCACGAACGCGACCGCCAGCATGACGAGGTTTCCCTGCATCAGGAACTCCCGGAATTCCTTGACGATCTTGCCCATGTGTCTCTCTCCAGTCGTAGAATTGACGGCGTGGTTCTCGGCGAGATACTGACCGCAGTCGTCACGCCGTTCAAGGCTGACGGCGCGGTCGATCTGCGCGCCTTTCGCGCGCTCGCGCGGCACCTCGTCGACAACGGCTCGGACGGCTTGGTCGTGACCGGGACGACCGGTGAGTCGCCAACTCTGAGCGACGACGAGCGAATGGCTCTCTACGAGGCGGCAGTCGACGAGGTCGGCGATCGCGCCGACGTCGTCGCGGGTACGGGCACTTACTCGACCGCACACTCGGTGCACCTCACGGAGCGGGCGCACGAGCTCGGTGTCGACGGCTTCCTCGTCGTGACGCCGTACTACAACAAGCCGCCCCCACGGGGGATCGTCGCGCACTTCCAGGCGATCGCCGCCGCGACCGACAACCCGATCGTCGTCTACAACATCCCGTCACGGGTCGTCCTTCATCTCGAGACGGAGACGATCGCGACGTTGGCCGAGATACCGACGGTGCGGGCGGTGAAGCAGGCGTACCCGGACCTGGCGGAGGCGCGTGCGATCGTGGAACTCGGCCTCGACCTCTACGCCGGCGACGACGACCTGCTCCTGCCGTTCCTCGAGCTTGGCGGGATCGGTGGGATCTGCGTGCACACGCATGTCGTCGGTCCGACGGTGCGCGAGATGCTGCGGCGCTTCCGGGCGGGTGACGTCGAAGGGGCGCGCTCGTTGGATGCGGAGTTGCATCCATCGATCGAGCTGTTGCGCGTCGCGCCGAACCCGATGGCGATCAAGTGCGCGCTCGCGTTGCTCGGTCACGAGGTCGGGGGGCTGCGGCTCCCGCTGGTCGAGGTGACAGACGAGGAGCGCGACCGTGTGCGCGGCTGCCTCGAGCGGCTGGGGCTGCTGCAGGTGGCAGTGGTCTGAACCGATCGGTCGGCGCCGACGAACGGGCGCGAAGACCCGAAGCCCGATCACGGCACCGTTACGTGCTCGACAACCGCAAGTGGAAGGGGCAAAAAGATGGTCACTGTTGGGCTGCTCGTTCGACTGCACGCGAAGGCCGGCAAGGAGGGGGACGTGGCGAGCTTCCTCGAGGGAGGCCTCGCGCTCGCCGAGGCCGAGCCCGACACGACGGCGTGGTTCGCGATCCGTCTCGGCCCGTCCGAGTTCGGCATCTTCGACGTCTTCCCAGACGACGGCGGGCGGCAGGCGCACCTCGCCGGGCCGATCGCCTCCGCGCTGATGGCGCAGGCAGGTGAGTTGCTCGCCGAGCCGCCGCTGATCGAGCCGATCGACGTGCTCGCTGTCAAGTTGCCCGGGTAGCCACCGCCCGGAGGCGCGAGGGAGGGTGCCCGCGCCCCTGCAGGCACGCTCGGAAGCCGACTGCCCAGGAGCCGCGCCCGTACACGACGCCCGTAGACTGGCGGCCGTGAGCGAAACCCTCCGAATCATCCCGCTCGGCGGTCTCGGCGAGGTCGGGAAGAACATGACCGTCTACGAGCTCGGCGACGACATCATCGTCGTCGATGCCGGTCTGGCCTTTCCGCGCGACGAGCACCTCGGCGTCGATCTCGTCCTGCCGGACTTTTCGTACCTCGAAGGCAAGCGGGTGCGCGCGATCGTGCTCACGCACGGCCACGAGGACCACGTCGGAGCGCTGCCGTACGTGCTGCGGGAGATAGACGTCGACGAGGTGATCGCGACGCGCCTCACGCTCGGGCTCGTCCGCTCGAAGCTCGAAGAGCACGGCGTCGCGAACGCCGCAGAGCTGCGCGAGGCCGAGCCCGAAGGTGCGCCGATCGACATCGGCGGATTCCGCCTCGAGTTCGTGCGCGTCGCCCACTCGATTCCGGACTGCGTGGCGATCGTGATCGAGACGCCTGCCGGCCGGATTGTCCACACCGGAGACTGGAAGCTCGACCACACCCCGGTCGACGGCCTGCGAACGGACGTGGGGCGGCTCGCCGAAGTCGGGAACCGTGGCGTCGATCTCCTGCTCGGAGACTCGACGAACGCCGAACGGCCGGGGATGACGGGATCGGAGCGTCTCGTCGGAGAAGCGTTTCGCACGCTGATGCCGATCCGCAAGGGCCGGATCCTCGTCGCCTCGTTCGCCTCGAACATCCACCGGATGCAGCAGGCCGCCGACGTCGCGGTGGAATGCGGCCGGAAGGTCGCGGTCGTCGGCCGCTCGATGCGCAAGAACCTGAACATCGCTCGCAGCATCGGGTATCTCGACATCCCGGCCGATGCGCTGATCAACCCGAAGACTGCGATGGAGCTGCCGCCCGACAAGGTGCTGATCCTCTGCACCGGCAGCCAGGGCGAGCCGATGTCCGCATTGACGCGAATCGCCTTCAACGACCACCAGAACGTCCAGGTCGAGCGCGGCGACACGGTGATCATCTCTGCCAAGCCCGTGCCCGGGAACGAGTTGCGCGTCCACGATGCGATCAACCGGCTGGCGAAGGCGGGAGCGGAGGTGCTGCACCAGGAGATCGCCACCGTCCACGTCTCGGGTCATGCCTGCTCGGAGGAGATGCGGACGATGCTCGCGCTCCTGCGGCCGAAGGCGGTGATGCCGATCCACGGGGAGTACCGGATGCAGGCGGCTCATGCGCAGCTCGCACGCGATGCGGGTGTCCCGGCCGAAGGCATCGTGATCGCCGAGAACGGCTCGGTCGTCGAGTTGTCCGCGCGCGGTGCGCGCATCGTCGATCGCATCGACGCAGGCGTCATCTTCGTCGACGGGCTCGGAGTGGGAGACGTCCAGGATGTGGCGCTGCGCGACCGGCGGCGACTGTCGGAGGACGGCGTGCTGATCGTGGTCACGACGGTCGCTCTCTCCGACGGCGTCGAGATCGCTCCGCCCGAGCTGATCGCGCGCGGCATGGGGGAGGACGACGAGTTGCTCGAGGAGCTGCGGGCCGAGGCGAAGCGCGTCGTCGCCGACCTCGCGGCGGACGGGATCACCGAGATCAAGCTCCTGCAGGAGCACCTCCACGACGACGTCGCGCAGGTGGTCTATGCACGGACGCGTCGGCGGCCGATGATCCTTCCCATCGTGATCGAGGTTTAGATGGTTGATCGGCAATTCCGACACCGGTGGCTGGCGGCTGCGACACGGCGCGTCGCGGCACGATCACCCGGGACACGTACCTTCGGGTACGCGCCCCTGGCGCTCCCACCACGCCGCTTTGTCACAGCCGTCCCCACCAGCACCTCAATCACCGACCAACCATCTAGCGGCAGCTGATGAGTGACTGGCCAGAAGTCCTGCGCCAACACGCGGCGACCGAGTTGACCGCGCGGCGGCTCACATCGCAGCTGCGCGCGTGCGAGGCGGCTGCGCTTGCGTTCTGCCGTCTCCTCGAGCAGTGGAACCGCGGCGAGGCCATCCCGACGACGCCCGGTACTCGGCAGGCCGCGCTGCGGCACGCTGCGGACCGGGTCGAGACCGCCGTCGCCGGGCTGGAAGGGCCCCTAGGTCAGTACCTGATCGAGCTCGAGCCGGAGCGGACCGAAGGACGCTCCTGGTACCTCGGCCCCGGGGCGGGGGAGCTCATGGAGTGGAAGCCGGTGCTCGACCGCGCCGGCGTTCGTGCCTGCCCGAACCGTGTCGCCTCGGTGTATCTCGAGCTCGCCGTTCTCGTACGCGCACTCGAGGGGCTTGCCGACGCCGCTCGCCTTGACCTCGCGCCCGATCGGTCGTCTCTGTGGGCCGGGCTGTTCGACCTTCGCGACACCCTGCTCGGAACCGTCGACGACCTGAGGGCCCTCGCCGCCTAGCGAAGGGCTCTCGCGGTGGGCGAAGCCGCGCATCACGTCCGCTCGACTC
>JBBQPW010000054.1:0-11369 GCA_038216845.1 Gaiellales bacterium
GAAGGCCGCGCAGCTCGTGCGGTTCTACGCGCTCTGGTACGAGGGCGACCGGTACGCGCTCGTCGCGGTCAAGCGCAAGAACACCGACGCGTTCATCAATCTCCAGGAAGGCGCTGACCATTGGTTGGGTCGCGCGGAGCGAATCGCCGTCTCGCTCGGAGCGCCCCAGTGCCGACGGCGGCCTTTCGAGTTACCCTGAACCACCAGAGCCAGGGTCTGAGAGCCGGGCTATCAAATAATCGATGATCGAGAAAGTGTCTGCTGATGTTGCATGGGGCTAGGCGGGTTGGTAGGTTCGCCTAGTCGTGAGCGACAGACGACTAAGCGAGCCTGCTAGCGTGCTTTCGATCGTCTTCCATCCGCAGACGGAGGTCATGTGACCTCGTTCGCGCTCCGAGCGCAGACGCTCAAACTCCAGCGAGCTGCGCGCTACGCCGCGCTCGGGTTCGCGGCTGTCGCTGTCGCGTTCATGGTCGTCTGGGTGCTGTTCATCGGGCGCGGTACGACGTTCGGATCCGCCGTGCACGATCCGAAGGATTTCTTGATCACGCTGTTGAACGGAATCACGGCGGCGGCGCTCTACTTCGTCGTCGCCAGCGGCTTCACGCTCATCTTCGGGCTGATGCGCGTTGTCAACATGGCGCACGGGGCATTCTTCCTCCTGGGCGGCTACATCGCCCTCACACTTCAACGACGCTGGGTCGGGCAAGGCGGCGGCTTCGGACTGACGAGCGAGCAGGTCAACCTGACGAACTGGATCCTCCCCGCGCTCATCGGAGCCGCGCTCGTGGGGTTTGTCGGAGTGGCGATGCAGCAGACGCTCCTCCGCTGGAACCAAGGACAGGAATTACGTCAGGCGCTCATCACGATCGCCATCTCGATCATCGCCGCTGACCAGATGCTGGCTCACTTCGGCGGCGTTGCAGAGGACGTCGCCTGGCCACACAAGCTCGACCAGTTCGACAACCTGCATGTCAGCGGGATCATCTACACGCGGACGCGGCTCTTCATCCTCGCACTGGCGCTCGTCATCGGAGCCCTGCTCTGGGTTTGGCTGAAGCGAACCCGGATCGGGATGGTCATTCGAGCTGGAGTCGATGACCGCCAAATGGTCAGCGGTCTAGGAATCAACATCCAGCTCACCTTCGCAATCGCTTTCTTCGTTGGCTCGGCTCTTGCGGGGTTCGGTGGTGTCATCGGTGGCTCGTTCGCAAGCCTCGCGCCGGGCGTCGACGGCAACTGGCTCCTCAACTCCCTGGTCGTCGTGATCATCGGTGGGATGGGATCGCTCGGCGGCGCAGCCGTCGGCTCCTTGCTGCTCGGCCTGACGACGAACTTCGCATCTGCGTACCTCCCGTCGAACTACACGTACTACTCGATCATCTTCACGTTCGTCCTGCTCGCGATTGTTCTGGCGGTGCGGCCGCTCGGGCTGTTCGGGAGGCCAGCGTGAGCGGGCGAGTGACCCCTGACCGCGTCGTGGGAGTCGGCGCACTCGGCGTCGCGGTCCTGGCACCGCTGCTCTTCAGCCCCTACTGGGTCAGCACGCTCCTCACCGAGACACTCTTTCTCGGGATCGTCGGGGCGAGCCTTGTGTTCCTCTCGGCGTACGGCGGCATGGTCTCTCTCGCTCAGGTGGCCCTGTACGGGATCACCGGCTTCGTGCTCGGGAACGTCGTGACGAACGGGAACACGAAGGGGCTCAATTTGGGCTGGAACCCATGGCTCGGCGTCGTCCTCGGAATCGCGATCGCAACCGCGGTCGCCCTCCTTCTCGGAGCGCTGTCCAGCCGGAGCACCGGGATCTACTTCCTGATGATCACGCTTACCTACGGCGTGATCGCCAACCTCTTCTTCGGCCAGGTCACCGACTTTTCCGGCTTCGGCGGGATCAGCGGCATCGACGCGCCCGCCGGAATCGGGCCGGTGACAGAGCATCCCAACCGGCTCTATTACGTGGCGCTCGGCGTCTCGATCGCCGTCTACGCGCTCTTGCGATACATCGTGCGAACGCCGTTCGGCCTAGCCCTGCAGGGTGTGCGGGACGATCCAGTGCGAATGAGCTCGCTCGGCTACAACGTCATGCTTCATCGCACATTGGCGTTTGGCTTAGCAGGGTTCATCGCGTCGCTCGGCGGCGTCCTGTTCGTCTGGTGGAACGGGCATATCGATCCAGCGTCGATCGATCTCGGGGCGATGATCGATGTCCTGATCATCGCGGTGATCGGCGGCTTGACGCGGGTCGAAGGAGCGTGGCTCGGAGCACTCCTCTACGTGCTGATGCTCAACTACCTGCCCAGCATCACGTTCCTCGGCAGCATCGGAATCACGCAGGACCGGTTCCACACGCTGATCGGGGTCGTCTTTCTCGTCATCATCCTCGTGTCACCGAACGGCCTGATCGGGTTGTGGGAGCGAACGCTCAAGCTTCTCGGGAGCTCCCGCTCCGCAAGGCCAGCCGTCGACGCGCCGAGCGGTGGTGCAGATGTGTGAGTTCGAAAGGAGGTCACCGCGGAAGGCAGTGCGCGCGTGGTAAGGATGGTCCAGGATCACCATCTCGGTCTAACGAAGTGTCAAGCATCTCGTTCTATCCAAGTGTCAACCATCTAGGAGGGCAAATGAGTCCGTTTAAGTGGCGAGGGAGGCAACTCGTGCTTCCTCTCGCAGCCGCCGTGATCGTGGTGGCCGTTGGTGCGGCAGGCGCGCTTGCTTCGTCTTCGAAGACAGCGGCATCGACGATCAAGGTCGCCGTCCTCTCCGACTGCCAAGGCGCGTTCGGTTCGTTCGACGGTCAGGACCTGGCGGGCGTCGTCTCGGCGATGTCGCAGTACGCCGGGGCGAAGCCGGTCGATCCGAACAACCCGCGCAAGGGCTGGAGGGGCGGCCAGATCAACGGTCACCCGCTCAAGCTCGTCGGCATCGGCTGTTCGAACGACAGGGCCGACACGGCAATCAAGGAGACCAAGCGCCTGATGGAGCAGCTCGGCGCAGATGTCTTGATCGGCCCGCTCTCCGGAGACGAGTCGATCGCGGTTGCCAACTACGCGAAGCAGCATCCTACGAAGACGTTCGTCGACGGTTCCGCGGGCGCGCAGGACACGACGCTGAAGGTGCGGGCGCCCAACTTCTTCCGCTTCAACGGTGACGGCGCGATGTGGAACGCCGGCCTCGGCGATCTCGCCCACAACAAGCTGGGTTGGAAGACGGCCGCAGTGGTCGCCGACGATTACAGCTTCGCGTGGACATCCGCGGCAGGATTCATCGCAGAGTTCTGCGCCGTGGGTGGGCAGGTCACCAAGCGGGTGTTCCCGCCGCTCAACACGACGGACTACTCGTCGTATGCACAGCAGATGCCAACGAATGTCGACGGCACGTTCGTCGCAGTCGGTGGCGCCGGACTCATCCCGTTCCTGAAGGCCTATGAGCAGGCCCACGGCCCGATCGACGGGAAGAAGTTCATCGGCAACCTGTTCTGGGGTACGCCGGGGCAGTTCGAGCAGCTGAGCACCAGGGTCACCGGTGCGTATGTCGGCGGTGCCGGCACAGCGGGCGACCTCGCAACGGCGAAGGCGAAGTTCTACGCCAACAACATCATCGGCAAGTGGTTCAAGACCATCCCGCCGTACGGTGCAGCTGCCCCTCAGGCTGCGAGCACCTTCACTTACGGCTTCTTCATCAACACGTGGGGCCTGATCAAGGGCCTGCAGGCAGTCAAGGGGGATATCTCCGGCGGCCAGAAGAAGCTCCAGGCAGCAGTCAAGAAGGCCGTGCTACCGACGGCGTACGGCACGATCCACCTGGACAAGTACAACCAGGGCGTGATTCCCGTCTACTACGCGCAGCTCTACCAGAAGGACGGCAAGCTGGCGGTCAAGACGGTCGGCTACATCCCGAACGTCGACCAGACGTTCGGCGGCACGTTCTCCGCGTCGACACCCGCTCCGGGCCGCACGTCGCCCAAGTGCGTCAAGCGGACGCTGCCGTGGATCGGCAAGACACAGCATCCGAAGGTCGTCGGCTAGACCGGATGCAGGAAACAGCAGCACCCGAACACGCCGAGCCGATCCTCCGTTTGCGGGGGATCGGGCGGCGGTTCGGCGGCCTCAATGCCGTGAGCGACGTCGATCTCGACGTCGCTCACGGCGAGCGCCGTGCAATCCTCGGCCCGAACGGCGCCGGGAAGACGACCCTCTTCAATGTCATCTCGGGCGACTTCCCTCCAAGCTCCGGGACGGTCGAGTTCCTCGGGCAGGACGTCACACTGACCGCTCCCCGCACCCGTGCGAAGCTCGGCATGGGTCGCACCTACCAGAAGTCCCGACTCTTCCTCGGGCTCACGGTCGAGGACAACCTCTACCTGGCGGTCCTCGGAGTAAACACAGGGCACATGCGCCCATTGCGGCTGAACGGGCGAGACGGGAAGCTGCGCGAGCAGGCACGCGACCTCGCAGAGAGCGTTGGGCTCAGCGGTCGGGAGCAGACCCTGGTCGGATCGCTGTCCCACGGCGAGCAGCGTCAACTCGAGGTTGGCATGGCCCGTGCCGGCTCGCCCAAGCTGATGATGCTGGACGAGCCCGCTTCTGGGTTGTCCAGGGCCGAGCGCGTCGCGCTGACCGATCTGCTCCTCGACCTCGACCCGTCGATAACGCTGATCTTGATCGAGCACGACATGGACGTCGCGCTGCGCGTCGCGCAGCGCGTAACGATGATGCACGACGGCCGAAAGATCGTCGAAGGATCTCCGGACGAGATCCGCGCGAATCAGGTCGTCCACGACTTGTACCTCGGCCGCGGGCACCAACCCGATGCCTGAGCCGGTGCTCTCGGTCAGCGGTCTGAACGCCTTCTACGGAAGTGCGCAGGCGCTCGAAGACGTCTCGTTCGAGATGGGCGACGAGCCGGTCGCAATCGTAGGACGAAATGGGATGGGGAAGACAACGCTGTGCAACGCGATCATGGGATTCGCGCCGCCCCAGGCAACGGGATCGATTCGCTTCCACGGTGCCGAGATCATCGGGAGACAGCCGTACCGAGTGGCGAGCCTCGGGATCGGCTACGTGCCACAGGGTCGGCGCCTGTTCCCGTCGCTCAGCGTCGACGAGCACCTACGCATGATCCGCAGCCGGAGCGAAGATGGTGGGCGGCGCTGGACCCCGGCAGCCGTCTATGAGCTCTTCCCCCGACTCGCGGAGCGGCGCCGCAACGGTGGCGCCCAACTCTCCGGCGGTGAGCAGCAGATGCTCGCAATCGGGCGCGCGCTCCTCACGAACCCGAAGCTCCTGATCATGGACGAGCCGTCCGAAGGGCTCGCTCCTGCGATCATCGAGAACCTGATCGACGTGTTCAGAACACTCGGACAGGAAGGCCTCGGGCTTCTTCTGATCGAGCAGAACCTCGGTGTCGCGACGGCGCTTGCGCAGCGTCAGCTCGTGATGGTCGCCGGTCAGATCTTCACCGAAACTACGGCCGACATTCTTTCGAGCGATCCGGAGGCTCAGCGTCGCTACCTCGGCGTCGAGCCACTCGCCGAGCGCTGAATTCGGCGATGAACGCGATCGGCGCGAATACCTGGATCTGGGTTTCCCCGCTCACGGACGAGCGGCTGGCCGAGCTCGTCCCGCACGTTCGTGATCTCGGCTTCGACGCCATCGAGCTGCAGGTGGAGAACCCCGGCGACTGGGATCCTGGCCGTGCCGCGGAGCTCCTCGAGGAGCACGGCCTCCGCGCCACGCTCTGTGCGGTCATGCCTCCGGGACGCGATCTCCTCACAAGCCCGGACGAGATCTCAGCGACGCAGGCATATCTGCGGCACTGCGTGGACGTCGCCCGACGTATCGGGGCAGGAGCGATCGGCGGGCCGATCTACTCGGCGGTAGGCAGAACGTTGCTGCTCGACGCGGACGAACGACGCAGGACCATAGCCCGTCTCGTCGAGGCGCTCCGTCCGGTCGCCGACTACGCGGGAGAGCAGGGCGTGAAGCTGGGGTTGGAACCACTCAACCGCTTCGAAACAAGCCTCATAAACACTGCAGAGCAAGGCCTCGAGGTCGTCGAGCTGGTCGGATCGCCGGCGCTCGGACTTCTGCTCGACACCTTTCACATGAACATCGAGGAGAAGAGCTCTGCGGCCGCGATTCGCCTCGCCGGGTCGCACGTGGTCCATTTCCACGCGTGCGGGTGCGATCGCGGCTCGCCGGGAAAGGATCACATCGATTGGGACGCGATCGCCGACGCGCTGCGCGAGATCGCGTACGACGATCCGATCTGCATCGAGTCGTTCACGTCGCAGAACACGATCATCGCCGCTGCTGCGGCAATCTGGCGGCCACTCGCGCCGAGCCCGGACGCGCTCGCAACGGACGGTCTACGCTTCCTCCGCTCGCTCCTCGCCGCACCTGTACTCCAGGGAAGCCGCTGATGCCCACCGTTGTACTCGTCGGCACCCTGGACACGAAAGGGAAGGAGTTCGACTTTCTCAGTGACCGCGTGCGCGAGCACGGCGTCGAGGTGATCCTCGTCGACTGCGGGATCATGGGCGAGCCGCTCGCGACTCCGGACATCACGCGCGAGGAGGTCGCCGCGGCCGTCGGCGCCGACGTTGCCACCCTCGCCGCAGCAGGCGATCGAGGCGCGGCCGTCACCGTCATGGCCGAAGGCGCTGCTGCGATCGCAGTCCGACTGCACGCCGAGGGACGCCTCGATGGAGTCCTCAGCGTCGGCGGCTCCGGCAACTCTGCGATCGCCACGCAGGCCATGCGCGCGCTGCCCGTCGGGGTGCCGAAGCTGATGGTGTCGACCGTCGCCTCGGGCGACACGCGACCGTTCGTCGGTGCGGTCGACGTCGCGATGATGTACTCGGTTGTCGACATCGCCGGCGTCAACCGCATCTCGGCGCAGATCATGACGAACGCGGCCGGGATGATCTCCGGCGCGGTCAAGAGCGTGATGCCCGACCTCGGCGCGGATCGACCGCTGATCGGAGCGACGATGTTCGGCGTCACGACCGCCTGCGTGACGGCGGCGCGGGAACGGCTCGAGGAGCTCGGCTACGAGGTGCTCGTCTTCCATGCGACAGGCACCGGCGGCCAGTCGATGGAGGCGCTCGCGAAGGCCGGCTTCCTGGCCGGCGTGCTCGACGCGACGACGACGGAGCTCGCGGACGAGCTCGTCGGCGGCGTCCTCTCGGCCGGTCCGGACCGGCTCGAGGCAGCGGGCGCGCTCGGGCTGCCGCAAGTCGTCTCGCTCGGCGCCCTCGACATGGTCAACTTCGGCCCGCGCGAGTCGGTGCCCGAGAAGTTCGCCGGCCGGAACCTCTACGTCCACAACCCCACGATCACGCTGATGCGGACGACGCCCGACGAGTGCCGCGAGCTCGGTCGCCAGATCGGTCGCAAGCTCTCGGCGGCAACCGGGCCTACCGTGCTCTACGTGCCGCTGCGCGGCGTCTCCGCGATCGCGGTCGACGGCCAGGTCTTCCATGACGCCGACGCCGACGCCGCCCTGCTCGAGGGCCTCCACGAGACGCTTGCCGCGAGCGTCGAGGTGCACGAGCTCGACACCGACATAAACGATCCGGCCTTCGCGCTCGTGATGGCGAACCGGCTGCACAAGCTGATTCAGGAGACGGCATGACGAGAAACGAAGCACTCGCGCGGCTGAACGCGCAGATCGCCGCGAAGCAGCCGATCATCGGCGCCGGCGCGGGAACGGGCCTCTCGGCGAAATGCGCCGAAGCGGGCGGCGCCGACCTGATCATCATCTACAACTCCGGCCGCTACCGGATGGCGGGGCGCGGGTCGCTCTCCGGCCTCCTCCCCTACGGCGACGCCAACGCGATCGTCGTCGACATGTCGCGCGAGGTGTTGCCGATCGTCAAGGAGACACCGGTCCTCGCCGGCGTCTGCGGCACTGACCCGTTCCGCCTGATGGACGTGTACCTCGACGAGATCAAGCGTCTCGGCTTCTCCGGCGTGCAGAACTTCCCAACGGTCGGTCTCTTCGAGGGGACGTTCCGCCGGAACCTCGAGGAAACGGGCATGGGCTACGGCCTCGAGGTCGACATGATCCGTCTCGCACGGGAGAAGGACCTCCTCACGGCGCCCTACGTGTTCGACCCGGACGAGGCGACGGCGATGGCGACGGCCGGCGCGGATGTGCTCGTGCCCCACATGGGTTTGACGACCGGCGGCACGATCGGTTCCGAATCGGCAAAGGCCCTGGACGACTGCGTGCCGCTGATCCAGGCGATGCACGACGCCGCCAAACGCGTAAACTCGGAGATCATCGTCCTCTGCCACGGCGGGCCGATCGCCGAGCCGGACGACGCCGCCTACATCCTCGAGCGCACCGAAGGCATCGTCGGTTTCTTCGGCGCGTCGTCGATGGAGCGCCTCCCCACCGAGGTGGCGATGACCGAGAACATGCGCAGGTTCAAGCAGATTCCCGTCTAGCAAAGGAGACCCCAGTGAGCAAGTTCGTGCTGAAGTCGGATGTCGAGGTCGCGGAGTTCGACTGGGGCAGCGCCGGCATGCGAGTCGCCGAGTCCGGCACGGGGTGCACGACGTTCGTCGTGATGGACGTGACTCTCACGCCCGGCGGGTTCCACGACTTCCATAAGCATCCGAACCAGGACGAGATGATCATCGTCAAGTCCGGCCGTGTCACGCAGTGGCTCGAGTCCGACCATGCCGAGCTCGGCCCCGGCGACTCGGTCTACATCGACAAGGATGTCGTGCACGGCTCGTTCAACGAGTCGGGAGAGACCGCCGAGCTGCAGGTCATCCTGGCTCCGGCGATCGGTGAGGGCAGCTACGAGGTTGTCGACGTCTCGGGCGACGAGCCCTGGTCGTCGTTGCGGGGTTAGCGTGCAAGCCGTTCGCGTTCACGAGGGCGGCTCGCTTGCCTGCGAGACCCTGCCCGACCCGGAGCCTGGCCCGGGCGAGGTGGTCATCGAGCTTCGTTGCGCCGGTCTGAACCGTCGTGACCTGCTCGTCCGGGACGGGATCTACCCCTTCCCGCTGCCGTTGATCCCCGGCTCCGACGGCGCCGGCGTCCGCCGGGACACCGGCGAGGAAGTCGTCGTCTACCCGTGCTTCGGCTGGCAACGCGCACAGCCGTTCCCGACACCCCCGCTCGGCATCCTCGGTGGCCCGCGGGACGGGACATACGCGGAGCTGATCGCGCTCCCGGCCGAGAACCTCTTCCCGAAGCCTGCGCGGCTCTCGTGGGAGCAGGCAGCCTCTTTCCCGCTTGCCGCCCTGACGGCGTACCGCGCGCTCTTCACCCGCGGGCAGGTGCGACAGAACGAGACAGTCCTCGTGCTCGGAGCAGGCTCCGGCGTGTCGACGTTCGCGGTCCAGCTCGCAGCCCAAGCCGGTGCGCGCGTCCTCGTGACCTCGTCCTCGGACGAGAAGATCGCCCACGCGAAGGAGCTGGGCGCGGAGGCGGGCGTGAACTACGTCTCGACTCCGGACTGGCCGGCTGCGATCAAGGAGCTCGGGAGCGTCGATGTCGTCATCGACTCGGTCGGCTCCACGTGGCAGCAGTCGCTCAACTGCGTTCGCCTCGGCGGGCGAGTCGTCGTCTTCGGAGGGACGGGCGGTACCGACGTGGAGTTGCAGGTGCGTCCGTTCTACTTCGCTCACCACTCGCTGCTCGGGACGCAGCTGGGCGGGCCGGATGAGATGGATGGGCTCCTGCGAATGGTGCGCGACGGGCGCTGGGTGCCGGTCATCGACTCGGTGCGGCCCCTCGCCGAGGCGGGCGCCGCGCTCGACCGCCTCCAGTCGGGCGAGCATTTCGGCAAGCTCGTGCTCGCGGTGTCGTAGCTGCCGGGGGGGCCGGATTCGAGCCCGTCCCCCGGCAGCGTCATGCAGGGGAGAGGATTCGAACCTCTGAAGGCTGAGCCAGCGGGTTTACAGCCCGCCCCCTTTGGCCACTCGGGAACCCCTGCGAGAGCGGGCATTGTAGCGTCGCCCCACCGGCTCACAGTCCTGTCGTGACGTCGCGCTCAGGATCGCGGATCGAGGTCTTCGGCAACGTCGCCCGCAAGACCTACCTTCTCGACCACCCAGTAGGTCGCGGTCTGCTCGACGACCGTCTCGACGGACGGGGTGTTGTGCCCCGGCCGAACGATGAACCGGTCCCCGTGCGACCGGACAGCTTCGTACGCCCGACTCTCGACCTTGATCGACGCAGTGCAATCCGGCCGCCCGCATTCGCAGACGACCATCAGGCGGGAGAATCTCCCAACGGCGGCCCGGAGCCGCTCGTTGAAGGCCCTGAACAGGCTCTCGCTCTCCGCCTCCCGGACCTCCTCTCCTGTCACGTCTACCTCCGGTATGTTGGGCCGCTGTGTTTGGGCTGGGCGAGGAGGGTAACCCGCGCCGCGTGCGGTGTCCATCGCGAGAAACCACTCTTGGGTGGGCGACACGCCTGTCACGGTCACCGCGGAGGACGACATCACGTTCCGTCGCCGCAGGGGCCCGTGCTGTTGGGAACAAGCGACTTCGAGAAACAGGCTGCGGCTAAGATCGGGCTGTTCGCCCTCTTAGCTCAGTTGGTAGAGCACCTCCATGGTAAGGAGGGGGTCAACGGTTCGAGTCCGTTAGAGGGCTTCAGGAAACCCCCGCAAAGAGCGGGATCACGTTGCTTGGAACGGCAACGCTTGTGCAGTCAGAGGTAGCACCCAGGTAGCACCGAGCGTTCCTGGCCGCCCAGATCACCGCTTCTGCGTTTACTGATTCGGCACCATCGAGCTCGTCGAACACGTGCCCATAGGTGTCGAGCGCCATCGTCGCCGAGTGCCCCGCCTGGCGGGCCACATCAACGATCGAACGACCCTCTGCGATCAGGAGCGACACGAACGAGTGCCGCAGGTCGTAGGGCCGGACATCCGTCAGTCCGGCCTCCTTCACCGCCGCCCTGAAGACGCGACGACGCCAGTTCGCCCAGTCGTCGTCGTCCCACGGCCGGCCGTCGTACGCCGGGAAGACGAACCGCTCGTCCACGGGCCGGCCTTCCCGGATCCGCAGCTCCGCCAGGTCGACCTTCAGCGGAGCGATGATCCGAACCGAGCGGGTTGACCGCGTCTTCGTCGACTTCAGCTCGCCGTACGAGACGGACTGCTCGACGAGGATCGTCCGCTCGCGGACATGACCCCAGGTCAGGGCGAGTGCCTCCCCGGGCCGAAGACCCGCGTAAGCGAGCACCGACACAAGCGCGGCATCACGGCTGGTCGGCATGTTCTGCCGCAACCGCTCCACCGTCGCCGGGGCCAGCGGACGGACTGCCCGCTTGCGAACGACAGCCCGCTTGCGCACCGGCTTGACCGGATTCGACCCGAGCCGCCCCCAGGTCACCGCGTCGCG